>CAYQZN010000617.1:0-1001 GCA_964421805.1 uncultured Woeseiaceae bacterium | reverse complement strand
ATTCGCAGGATTGCGTCGGTTGCATGGAAAGAAAGCCACGGAAGAACGAGCGATGCCGGAACGACACGGCCACTGCCTGTTGGCAACGTGGCGTTGAAGCACAGGTACTCGAGCCATGCTATGCCCACCAGGAATCTCCTCAGTCTGCGGGCGGCCACGCAACCGCCTGGGGCGGACCGTCGATGGCCCAGTCACTGCTGCCTTCATCATCGGAGCTCTTCCCCTCTTCCAGGCCGAACCCGGCGGCGAGGTGCCGATGCAGCGTCGGTTGCATCTCGAGCATCATTCGGCGCGCCATGCGGATGGTCTGCGCCATCAGTTCAGGCGTTCGCTCCAGCAACATCTGGCCTGCCGGCGACGCGTAGATATCCCGCAGTTCGCGGAGCTCCTCTTCTGTGTACATGTACACATAGGCGTTGACGAGGGCGGGCTCCAGCGTCTCCCACGATAGCTCCCGTCGGACGAACTCCCGCCCCCAGCGGAGTCCGCGCCGCATCGCATATTCCCGGTCTTCGTCCGCCGGCAACTCGAGGGTTGCCACCGTCGTAATAATCATCGGTGTCGCCTGGCGACGCGCGATATCGAGCACCTGCCGCGAGCGCGTGATGCGAATCAGTGCCCGTGCGGCAGCCTCATGCGATGCGGGATTGTCAGTGGAGACTTCGGCTTGCGTGCCGCCCGAAGCTGGGGCGGACACACAGGAAGGCATGGCGAACAGGAACAACAGAGCAGGTGCGAGTAATCGACGTATCATCTTCTTGGCCCGGATGATTCGCGCCGCGGCCGCACTACCGGACCGGCGCTGATACGCGAAACGCCGAATCCAAGCATGAGCGCGACGAAGATGGTGGCCGCCTCGCGGAGCAGGTTGCCGGCGTCGATCAAGCCAATGGGAGTGAGAATCGCGAAAAGACCGTAGCCGACGCTCACGCCGCAGAACGACGCGACAGCCAGGCGCCACAGCGGCGGGCGGGTGTGCAGCCGGGCGATCGTCAAGCCGC
>CAYQZN010000616.1:0-1003 GCA_964421805.1 uncultured Woeseiaceae bacterium | reverse complement strand
CGCGGGCGGGCGCATCCGGCGACGCCATCAGCTTCGGCTGCGAACAGTACGTGGTGGCGCTGCCCGACATCGAGGACTACATCGGCAACAAAATCCCGGTGGCGAGCTTCGATCACGAGGCGCTGCCGGAGATCGAGCGCCCGCCCCGGCGGCCGCGCAAGCGCATCGGCGACCGCCCCGGCGGAGGCGCCAGGCCGTCCCGCGGCGGCGGGCGCAGCGGCCGTGGTGGTGGCGGCGGCGGCCGTGGTGGCGGCGGCGGCAGCGGCGGCGGCGGCGGCAGGAAAGCCCGCTCCGACGACGGCGGCAGCAAGGCGAAATCCGGCGACGACGGTGAGAAGAAGCGGCGCCGGCGCAGAAGAACGAAGAAATCCGGTGATGCCGGCCAGTAACGCGGAGGATACGTGCAGAACCGACAGCAGCTCCTGAAGAACGTCGTGGCCATCACCCGGGATGCCGGCCAGGCCATCCTGGAGGTCTATGAGACCGAGTTCGACGTGGAGAACAAACAGGACGACTCGCCCATCACGGCCGCCGACCGCGCGGCCCACGACATCATCGTGCAGGGCCTGACACAGCTGACGCCCGGCATGCCCGTGCTGAGCGAGGAAGACGGCATGCCGTCCTACGGCGAGCGCAGCGCCTGGCAGCGCTACTGGCTGGTGGACCCCCTCGACGGCACCAGGGAGTTCGTCAACCGCAACGGCGAGTTCACCGTGAACATCGCGCTGGTTGAGGGCCACCACGCGGTGCTCGGCGTCGTGCACGTGCCGGTGCAGGGCAAGACCTACACCGGCCTGCACGGCTATGGCGCACGACGTCTCGTCGAGGGTGAGAGCAGCGAGGCCATCCGCGTCGCCGAGGAGTCCGCATCGCCCGTCCGCGTCGTCGGCAGCCGCTCGCACCGCGGCGCCAGCCTGGACGCGTGGCTCGAGGAAGTGGGCGAGCACGAACTCGTGCCCATGGGTTCCTCGCTCAAATTCTGTGTGGTCGCCGAGGGAGGCGC
>CAYQZN010000615.1:0-1007 GCA_964421805.1 uncultured Woeseiaceae bacterium | reverse complement strand
TCCAGCACCTCGATCTGGCGCTCCACCTCGAAGTTGATGGCGCGTTCGAGGAAACGGAACGAGTTGAGGTTCTTCAGCTCCGTGCGGGTGCCGAGCTTCTCGTCCCCGGCCCGGCGCACCGAGACGTTGGCATCGCAGCGGAACGAACCCTCCTGCATGTTGCCGTCGCAGATGCCGAGATAGCGGACCAGCGTGTGCATGGCCTTCATGTAGGCTGTGGCTTCCTTCGCCGAGCGCAGCTCGGGCTCGGAGACGATCTCCAGCAGCGGCGTGCCCGCCCGGTTCAGGTCGATGCCGGTGAGGCGCTCGAAACCCTCGTGCACGGACTTGCCGGCATCCTCCTCCAGGTGCGCCCGAGTGAGGGCGATGCGGCGAACCTCGCCGTCTTCCGTGACGATCTCCAGCGAGCCGCCGGTGACGACGGGCAGCTCGTACTGGCTGATCTGGTAGCCCTTCGGCAGGTCCGGATAGAAGTAGTTCTTGCGCGCAAAGACGCTGCGCGGCGCGATGGTGGCACCGACGGCCAGACCGAACTTCACGGCCATCACGACCGCCCCCCGGTTCAGCACCGGCAGCACGCCCGGGTAGCCCAGATCCACCAGGCAGGCCTGGGTGTTCGGCTCCGCGCCGTAGCGGGTGGGCGCACCGGAGAATATCTTGCTCTGCGTCGCGAGCTGCGCATGGATCTCCAGGCCGATGACCGTCTCCCAGCTCATCGCCGCCTCCTCACTCGTAGTCCGCCGGCGCGCGCCGGTGCCAGTCGGTTACGCCCTGGTACTGGTGGGCGCAGGCCAGCAGGCGCTCCTCGCCGAACGCCGGCCCGATCAGCTGCAGCCCCACCGGCAGCCCAGCCGAGAAACCGCAGGGGACCGACAGGCAGGGCAGCCCGGCCAGGTTCGCACCGATGGTGTAGATGTCGTTCAGGTACATGGTGATGGGGTCGTCGGTCTTCGCGCCCAGCTCGAAAGCCGGCGTCGGCGTGGTCGGCCCGGCGATGAGGTCCACGT
>CAYQZN010000614.1:0-1010 GCA_964421805.1 uncultured Woeseiaceae bacterium | reverse complement strand
CCTGGCTGTCCGGCATGTTCCTGCTGGGGCTCGTCTACTGGCTGGGCGCCGAGGTGTACCTCATCGACCCCGCCGTGGCGGACATCGCGCCGGCGACGGCGATTGCCGTCTCCGTCGCCTGGCTGGCCGGCGGCTGGCTCGTCTACGACGCCCTGTGCCGCTCGCCCCTGGGCCGCTCGGAGCAGGGCCTGGCCGCGGTGTTGCTGGTGCTGGTGACGGCGGCGGCGTGGGCACTGTGCCAGACCTTCAGCGGCCGCGGCGCCTACATCCACTTCGGCGCCGTGCTCGGCACCATCATGGTGGCCAACGTCTTCTTCGTGATCATCCCCGGCCAGAAGCGCATGGTGGCGGCCGCCGCTGCGGGCGAGACGCCGGACCCGGCGGACGGCCTGCGCGGCAAGCAGCGCTCGGTGCACAACACCTACTTCACGCTGCCGGTGCTGTTCGTGATGATCAGCAACCACTACGCGATGACCTGGGCGCACGAGTACAACTGGCTGATTCTGATCGCCATCTCACTGGCCGGCGCGCTGATCCGGGTCTACTTCGTGGCCCGCCACTCGGGCCGCAACCCGCTGCTGCCGCCGCTGGCCGCGGCGCTGCTGCTGGCCGGCGTGGCCGCTGCCATCGCGCCGCGGGCGGACGGCGGCAGCACGGCAGCCGGGCCGGTGTCGCTCGGGCAGGCCCGGGCAGTGCTGGAGGCGCGCTGCGTCTCCTGTCACGCCGCCGAGCCGAGCCACCCCGGGTTCGCCGCGCCGCCGGCGGGCGTGATGCTCGAGACACCGGAACAGGTGCTGGCCGCCGCTTCCCGCATCCATCAACAGACGGTGGTGCTGCAGGCCATGCCCATCGGCAATCTGACGCGCATGACCGCGGAGGAACGTGCCGTCATCGACGGCTGGTACCGCTCGCTCGCGCGGGAGCCGCAGCCGTGAGCGGCACGGACCCGAAGTCGTATCCCCGCGACCTCGCCGGCTACGGCCCCCGGCCGCCCGCGGCCGGCTGGCCGG
>CAYQZN010000613.1:0-1034 GCA_964421805.1 uncultured Woeseiaceae bacterium | reverse complement strand
GGGTCGGGCCTGAAGGCCCTCCTACAGTGTTTCGAGTTGCCGTGCCAGATCCACCAGGCGCGCGTTGTAGCGCTCGTCCAGGCACTCGCGGCGCTCTGCCTCCGGCACCTCGAGGCAATCCCGGAGGCCGCGCTCCCAGGCGGCGTGCTCGTTCCTGAGAGAGGCTTTGGCCGTGTGATCCGCCCGGGCCAGCGCGCGCTGGTACAGACGGATGAGATCCGCATTCATCGCGCGCAGGTCCACGTCGGCGCAGACGGCGCGCTCGACCGGGTCGGCGACGCCGGCGCAGCGATCCGGCACCGCGCCGGCCTCCTCGCCGTCGGCCGCGCCGCCGCTGTCCGGGGCCGGCGAGCAGGCTGCGAGTGCCAGCAAGAGTGAGACGAGGATGAGCGTGACGCGCATCGGCGGCGGCTAGCCCAGCGGGCGGATACCCACCGCCCGGCGGATATCGGCCATGAACGGCGCGCTCAGCGCGCGGGCACGCTCGGCGCCGGCGACCAGCACGGACTCCACGTGGGCCGGGTCGGCGATGAGCCGGTCGTATTCCGCGCGGGCCGCGCCCAGGTGGTCGTTGATGTACTCGAAGAGCAGTTGCTTCATCTCGCCCCAGGCGATGCCGTCGGCGTAGCGGCGGGCGACGTCGGCGGTGTCCGCAGGCGTGGCGAAGGCCCGGTAGATGTCGAACAGCGTCGAGTCCTCTGTGTCCTTCGGCTCGCCGGGCTCCAGCGAGTTCGTCTTGATCTTCATGATCAGTTTCCTGAGCTTCTTCTCCGGCAGGAACAGCGGGATGGTGTTGCCGTAACTCTTGGACATCTTGCGCCCGTCCAGCCCGGACAACACCGCCGTGTTGTCGTCGATGACCGGCTCCGGCAGTGTGAAGAGTTCGCCATAGTGATGGTTGAAGCGCCCCGCGATATCCCGTGCCATCTCCACGTGCTGCTTCTGGTCCCGCCCCACCGGCACCTTGTGCGCCTTGAACAGCAGGATGTCGGCGGCCATCAGCACCGGATAGGAGAACAGGGCCATGGTGATGC
>CAYQZN010000612.1:0-1037 GCA_964421805.1 uncultured Woeseiaceae bacterium | reverse complement strand
CCTTCACGAACTGGCCTTCACGAGCGCCCTTCGTCGACGACCTCGCCGCCGTCGCCACGCGCTCGGCTCTTGCGGTCTTCGCCGCTCTCGCCGGACTCGCCGGTCTCGCCGGGCTGCCCGTCCTCGCCGGACTGCCGCCTTTCGCCGCCCTGGCGGCCGTCGCCGCTGCCGGCGTAACCGATGCGCTGCAGCGTCACCTTCTCGTCGTCCCGATGAGCGAGACGCTCGCGCAGTATCTCCTCCTCCACCAGGTGGCCGGCACCCTCGCGCAGGTGGTCGAAGACTTCCTTGTAGCTGTCCGTCAGCTGATTCACGAGTTCGGCCGTCTTGACGAAATGGTCCGCCACCTCCTCGCGGTAGGCAGCCTCCCGGCGACGGGCCGAGCCGGCACCGGCGGCGTCACCCCGGTAGCGGAACCAGACGAACAGGCCGCCGGCGCCCAGCGCGAGACCGATGGCCGCGCCGATCAGCAACGATACGAGTGAAAACTCCTCCATGGATTCCTCCTGCAAAGCCTGCGCCGACCATATCACGACCGCGCGCCGTCCCCCATCGTGGAATGCAACGCCGCGATAGCGATAACATATGCACGGAACGGATATATTTCGTGTAATTGCAATCCTCGCCGGATGCGTCTACCATGCAAGCCATGAAGACCCCGCAGGTACAGTCCTCCCCCGCTGCGGCCGCGGTCCTCGGCAAGGCCACGCTGCGCGCCGCCGCCCGCATGGGGCTGTCCCGGGACGAACTCTCCGCCGTCATCGGCCGTGACCGTTCCAGCCTCTCCCGCTCCGGCATCGATCCGGGCAGCAAACCCGGGGAACTCGCCCTGCTGCTGCTGCGCTGCTACCGCTCGCTGGCGGTGCTGGTCGACGACGATAGCGGGCAGATGCGCGAGTGGCTGGGCACGCCCAACACGCACACGGGCGGCGTCCCGCGCGAGCAGCTGCGCGACGTCGCCGGTCTGGTCACGGTCACCGGTTACCTGGATGCCATCCGCGGCAAGCTATGACGAGCCGTTCTGGCGCCGGGTCGTC
>CAYQZN010000611.1:0-1041 GCA_964421805.1 uncultured Woeseiaceae bacterium | reverse complement strand
TGGCCGGGCCGGCGGTGTCCTTGTAGGGGTCGCCGACCGTGTCGCCGGTGACCGCCGCCTTGTGCGCCTCGGAACCCTTGCCGCCGAAGTTGCCGTCCTCGATGTACTTCTTGGCGTTGTCCCAGGCACCGCCGCCCGCGGTCATGGAGATGGCCACGAACAGACCGGTGATGATCGTGCCCAGCAGCATGCCGCCGAGGGCGATCGGGCCGAGGACGAGACCCACCACGATCGGCACCAGCACCGGCAGCAGCGATGGCACCACCATCTCCTTGATGGCCGCCTTGGTCAGCATGTCCACGGCGCGGGAGTAATCCGGCTTCTGGGTGCCTTCCATGATGCCCGGCATCTCCTTGAACTGCCGGCGCACCTCGTTCACCACCGAGCTGGCGGCGCGGCCCACGGCCTCCATCGCCAGGGCGCCGAACAGATACGGCACCAGGCCGCCGATCAGCAGGCCGATGATCACCATGGGATCGGACAGGTCGAACTCGAACAGCTGGTCGAAGTTGGCCTCCAGCGCGTGGGTGTAGTCGGCGAACAGCACCAGAGCGGCCAGACCGGCGGAGCCGATGGCGTAACCCTTGGTGACCGCCTTGGTCGTGTTGCCCACCGCGTCCAGCTGATCGGTGATGTTACGCACCTCGGACTCTAGCTCCGCCATCTCGGCGATGCCGCCGGCGTTGTCCGTGATGGGACCGAAGGCGTCCAGCGCCACGACGATGCCGGTCATCGACAGCATGGTGGTCGCCGCGATGCCGATGCCGTACAGCCCGGCCAGCTCGTGGGCGCCCCAGATGCTGGCGCACACTGCGAGCACCGGCCAGGCGGTGGCTTTCATGGAGACGCCCAGTCCGGCGATGATGTTGGTGGCGTGACCCGTCAGCGAAGACTCGGCCACCAGCTGCACCGGCTTGTGGTCGGTGCCGGTGTAGTACTCGGTGATCCAGACCAGGAAGGCGGTGAGAGCGAGGCCGATGACTGCGGCGCCGAACAGCACGCCCGCCTGGCCGGTGTCGCCCATCATCACCGTGGTGATCG
>CAYQZN010000610.1:0-1045 GCA_964421805.1 uncultured Woeseiaceae bacterium | reverse complement strand
GATCGGGCCTGAAGGCCCTCCTACCGGGAGGTGAGTCGGCTGAAGAGGTAGCCGCCCAGCGCGCCGCAGAGGCCCTGCACCGCGAGGCCGGCGCCGGTGCGGGCAACGGCCACCGGCGTGATGTCGAAGGCGGCGTTCAGTGCCAGGTGGATGGTCATCACTGCCGCCGCGCCGGCCAGGGTATAGAGGAGATAGCGTCGGCGGGGCAGCCAGCGCAGGAGCAATGCCGCAACGCCGAAGGCGACCAGGAAGCCGACCACGAGCATGGGCAGGAACGAGGTGGCCATGCCGCCGAGATCGTGGACGATCATCCCGAGCCGGGTGCCGAAGCCGACCTCCGCGCCCATGCCCTCCAGGCTCGCGGCCACGTGCTGGCTGGCCGAGATCACGGCGAGCACGTAAGTCAGCGCCACGGCGAGCGCGAAAGATCCGATTCGTCTGGCCCACATCGCCTGCATCCTCCCCCGCGCTACAGCAGCGCCGGAACCGGTGCTAGGCTAGCACAGTCATCACCCGTGCATCGGAGCCCTCATGTGCAAGCGCCTCGCCCTCGCCCTCCTCTTCGCCGTTGCGCCGGCGCTCGCCGCGGCCGAGGCTGACGCGCCCGATTACCGGCTGGAGACGGTCGCCAGCGGCCTCGACATGCCCTGGTGCGTGGCGTTCCTGCCGCAGGGCGGTTTCCTGGTCACCGAACTCGGCGGCACGCTGCGGCGCGTGAGTGCCGACGGCGCGGTGGGTGAGCCCATCGGCGGCGTGCCGGAAGTCTACCGCGCGAGCCAGGGCGGACTGTTCGACGTGCTGCTGGCGCAGGACTTCGAGACCAGCCGCGTGCTGTATCTCTCGTATGCCGAGGGACCACCGGACTCCAACGCCACCGCGGTCGCCCGGGCCCGGCTGGACGGTGACGCCCTCGCCGACGTCGAGGTGATCTTCCGCGTGACGCCGCGCAAGGACACGCCGGTGCACTACGGCGGCCGCCTGGCATGGCATGCCGACGGCACGCTGCTGCTGACCACCGGCGACGGCTTCGACTATCGGGAAGCCG
>CAYQZN010000609.1:0-1049 GCA_964421805.1 uncultured Woeseiaceae bacterium | reverse complement strand
GCTGGGCTTTGGCCTACGCCACGCTCTACCTGGCCCGCATGAAGCCCCAGAACCCGCTGATCTCGCCCATCTTCGGCAATCTCTCCAACCTGCCGCCCACACTGATCCAGGCCAGCACAAGCGAGATGCTCACCGACGACTGCCGCCGCTACGTCAACAAGGCACGCGAGGCAGGCTCCCCGGCCGAACTCCAGCTCTGGCCCGACATGGTGCACGTCTGGCAGTTGTTCGAGCCGGTCTCGGCCGAGGCGCGCGAGGCCATCCAGCGTATCGCGGAGTTCCTCGACCACCACGCCAACCGCCCGGAGAGCGCCGCCGCCTGACCGGCTTCAGCCCGCGGCCAGGCTGCGGCGCTTCCAGATGAGATAGATTGCCGGTATCACCAGCAGGGCCAGGGCGAGCGTGCTGACCATGCCGCCGATCATGGGCGCGGCGATGCGCTGCATCACCTCGGCGCCGGTGCCCCCGCCCCACAGGATCGGCAGCAGGCCGATGGTAATGGAGGCCATGGTCATCACGATCGGCCTGAGCCGGCGCAGCGCGCCGTCGCGCACGGCATCCCGAAGCCCGTCCCGGTCCAGCGGGGCGCCCTCCTCCCGGCGCTGCCCCAGCGCCAGGTCCAGGTAGACGAGCATCAGCACGCCGATCTCGACTGCGACGCCGGCCAGCGCGATGAAGCCGACCGCGACGGCCACCGACAGATCGAAGCCCATCCAGTACAGCAGCCACACTCCGCCGGTGAGCGCCATCGGCACCGTGCCGAGGACGATCAGCACTTCGGTCAGCCCGCGGAACGCGAGATACAGCAGCAGCGCGATGATGGCGAGTGTGAGCGGCACCACCAGGCCGAGACGCTCCTTTGCCCGCTCCATGTACTCGTATTGCCCCGACCAGGTGAGCGAATAGCCCGCCGGCAGGTCCAGCCGTTCACGCAGGAGCTCCCGCGCAGCCTCCACGTAGGAGCCCACGTCCCGCCCGTCGATGTCCACATACACCCAGCCGGTCAGCCGCCCGTTCTCGCTCTTCAGCATGGGCGGGCCGTCCTCCAC
>CAYQZN010000608.1:0-1052 GCA_964421805.1 uncultured Woeseiaceae bacterium | reverse complement strand
CCGAGAACGAGACCCTGCTGGACGACCCCCTGTACCTCGGCCTGCGCCGCCGCCGGCTGCGCGGTCCGGAGTACATGGAATTGCTGGAGGAGTTCGTGCGCGCCGTGCAGCAGGCGTATCCGGACGCGCTGATCCAGTTCGAGGACTTCGCCACCGAGAATGCGCGCTCGCTGCTCGCGCGCTACCGGGACGACGTGCTCTGCTTCAACGACGACATCCAGGGCACCGCCGCCGTGGCGCTGGCCGGCGTCATCGCCTCCACCCGCATCACGGACATCCCGTTCCGGGATTTGAGGGTCATGTTCCTGGGCAAGGGCAGCGCTGCGGCCGGTATCGCCGACCTCATGGTGTCGTCACTGGTGGAGGAGGGTGTGCCGGAGGCGGATGCGCGCAGCCGGATCCGCTTCGTCGACCGCAAGGGCCTCATCACCCGCGAGCGCACCGATATACCGGAAACGCTGGTGGACTACGCCGCCGACAGCGCGCCCGCCGACTTCTTCGGTGCCGTGGAGGAGCACCGCCCCCACGTCCTGATCGGAGCCACCGGAGCCCCGCGGACGTTCACCCGCGAGATTGTCGAGCTGATGACGCGGATCAACCCGCGGCCGGTGATCTTCGCATTGTCCAATCCTACCTCCCGGGCCGAGTGCACTGCCGAAGAGGCCTACGCGTGGAGTAACGGCCGCGCCATCTTTGCCAGCGGCAGCCCCTTCCAGCCGGTGACCTGGGGCGGGCGCTTCTACCGGCCCGGACAGGGCAACAACGCCTACATCTTCCCCGGCATCGGGCTCGGCGCGGTATTCGCCGGGGCCACGAGCATACCGGATACGATGTTCCTCACCGCCGCCCGGACCCTCGCCGACCTCATCAGCGAGAAAGACCTGGAAGCCGGCACGCTGTATCCGCCGCTCACCCGCATCCGCCAGATATCGGCCGCCATCGCCACTACCGTCGTAGAGCGGGCGCTGGAGGACGGCATCGCCCGCCTCGATCCCGTCCCGGACGATCTCCGGTCGGCGATCGAGGCGACGATGTACGATCCGAGTTACTGA
>CAYQZN010000607.1:0-1053 GCA_964421805.1 uncultured Woeseiaceae bacterium | reverse complement strand
TGGCTGGTCCGGCTGATGTGATCCATACGCGGATCGACGGCGATCAGCAGTTCCGCCAGATCACCGGTGAGAACTTCGTGTTCGAGATCCTCGACGCCACGAACGTGGGCCCGGGCGAGACGCCTGTGATCACGTTCCGGGTGACCGACGCCGCCGGTGCGCCGTACGACCTTCTCGCTGACCCGGAGTTCAATACCTCTGGAGCATCGATGAATCTGTACGTGTCCTGGCCGGGCATCGAGAACTACAACGGTGACGAGGCAGGTAACAACCTCGGACTGCGTAGGGGATCCCTGTACGGTCCCGGGCAGCCCCATCGTTGGGATCTCAGTGATATCCAGCAGGGAATCACCGATCAGGGTGTGACCCAGGCGGCCGACGGCAGCTATACGCTGACGTACTTCGCGGCCGTGCCGGCCGATATCACCGGCAACGCCTTCATCGCGATGGGTGGACACCCGGCAGCGGTGGATGTAGAGGATGCCGACGGCAATCTCACTGTGCAGCGCGCGGCGCCGGATAGCATCGTGTTCTATCCGGAAGGTACGCAGGCTCGGGAGTTCGGCTCCAGTGCGGCGCAGTGCAATGCCTGCCACGAGCAGATCCAGTTCCACGGATCCAATCGCAACGGCGATCCGGAGATGTGCCTGGTCTGCCACAATGCCGATACGGTGGTTGCCTTCGACGACGACGGCGTGACCATCGATGATGGCTATGGCCTCGGCTACATGATCCACAAGATCCATGTCGCCGACCCGGCCTACTTCGGTGGCGGTTTTGCCGAGATCACCTATCCGCAGTCCATCGCGAATTGCGACGCCTGCCACGTGGAAGGCTCCTTCAATGTGGCCCGCCAGGAGGCCAGGTCAGTCAGCATCAAGGTGGGCGGCGGTGACGACACCGTGTGGACGGATGACATTGCCACAACGGCCAATGCGGCGCTCTGTGGTGCCTGCCATACGTCTGCTGCGGCACTCGGCCACTTCGCGACCAACAACGGCGAGATCGGTGTACCGAAGGACAGCATCCTGAAGTTCAACGGCCTGCCGAATG
>CAYQZN010000606.1:0-1055 GCA_964421805.1 uncultured Woeseiaceae bacterium | reverse complement strand
GCTCACGGCGAGCGTGTCGGTCAGGCCGCCGGTCATATAGAAGCGCCCGGCGTATCGGCCGTAATCGCCAACCGTTAGCTCGCCGCGCCCCTCGAACTCCTGGCTCGGCTTGCGGCTGACCAGACGGATCGCGCCCGCGATGGTGTTCTTGCCGTAGAGCGTCCCCTGGGGCCCGCGCAGCACTTCGATGCGCTCGATGTCGTAGAGCGAGAAGAGCGCGCCCTGGATCCGTGAGATGTAGACGTCGTCGAGGTAGATGCCCACGGCGGGGTCGAAGGTCTGCAATGCATCCGGCTGGCCGATGCCGCGGATGAAGACATTCGCGCTGGAAGCCGATCCGCGGCCCTGCACCAGGTTCAGGTTGGGTACGGCACCCTGGATGCCGTCGAGCTGATCCGCCTGCAGGCGCTCGAGTTCGCTGGCGTTGAATGCGGAAATGGCGATCGGCACCGACTGCAGCGTCTCCTCGCGGCGACGTGCGGTGACGACGATCTCCTCGACGGCACGCGCGCCGTCCGCCTGCTGGGCCACGGCCACCGGACCGAAACCGGTCACGGGCAGCACGACGGCCAGGGCTGCACTCAATCTCCGGGCATAGCGGTAACGTATAGGCATGACAGATTCCCCCGTTGGTTGCGATAGCGGCACCGAAGTGCCCGCGCTCGGGCCGTTGCAGCCGTAATTCAACGAACGCTGAATGAATCCTATTTCAACGCTGGTTGAATTACAAGACATGGAATTCGTAGGAGGGCCTCCAGGCCCGATGCGGGGTTCTATCCGCGCTGGCCCGCCATCGACTGGGGCGGACCGCGCGGGACGCTCCAGCCGCTGACGGGCCCGTAGCCGTAAGGGCTGGCACCTTTCAGTAGGCGCTACTGACTGGCAGCTCCTTTACGCCACCGCGAGCACGGCCGTCATGCGGGGGTATCCATCGCCGCGACCTTTTGTCGGGAGCAAGATGGATAGCCCCGCGGGGCGGCCATGAAAGAAGGGAATCGGGCCTGAAGGCCCTCCCACCTGAAGGCCCTCCCACCTGAAGGCCCTCCCACATGAAG
>CAYQZN010000605.1:0-1056 GCA_964421805.1 uncultured Woeseiaceae bacterium | reverse complement strand
GCGGCGCATCGAGGTGCCGGCCCGCCGCGTCGCACCCGATGCCGCCCGTCAGCTGCTGGTCCGCGATGCCACGGGCAACAATCTGAAGCACGTCGAGGCCGCTCTTCCGGTGGGCCTCATGACCTGTGTCACCGGGGTATCGGGCTCCGGCAAGTCCACCCTCATCAACGGCACCCTGTACGAGACAGCCGCGGCGCTGCTGAACCGGGCCGCCACCGACCCGGAGCCCTGTGCGGGCATCGACGGACTGGAACACTTCGACCGGGTCATAGAGATCTCACAGAGTCCGATCGGCCGTACGCCCCGCTCCAACCCGGCCACCTACACCGGCCTGTTCACGCCCATCCGCGAGCTCTTCGCCGGCACCCAGGAGGCCCGCTCGCGGGGCTATCAGGCGGGGCGCTTCAGCTTCAACGTCAAGGGCGGGCGCTGCGAGGCCTGCCAGGGCGACGGCGTCATCAAGGTGGAGATGCACTTCCTGCCGGACATCTACGTGCCCTGCGACGTCTGCGAGGGCCGCCGCTACAACCGGGAGACTCTGGACATCCGCTACAAGGGCCGCAACATCCACGAGGTGCTGGAGATGACCGTGGAAGACGGCCTCGAGTTCTTCCGCAACGTGCCGGTGATCGCCCGCAAGCTGCAGACGCTGATGGACGTGGGCCTTTCGTACGTGCGCCTGGGGCAGAACGCGACGACGCTCTCCGGCGGCGAGGCCCAGCGCATCAAGCTCGCCCGCGAGCTCTCCAAGCGGGATACGGGCTCCACCCTCTACATCCTCGACGAGCCCACCACCGGCCTGCACTTCCACGACATCGCCCAGCTGCTGGCCGTGCTCCACCGCCTGCGCGACCGCGGCAACACCATCGTCGTGATCGAGCACAACCTGGACGTGATCAAGACGGCGGACTGGATCGTGGATCTGGGGCCGGAAGGCGGCGACGGCGGCGGCGAGATCGTCGCGGCCGGCACGCCGGAAGCCGTGGCCGAGGTGGAGGCGTCGCACACGGGCCGGTACCTGCGCGCCCTGCTGGCCGAAGGCCGCGAGAAACGCCT
>CAYQZN010000604.1:0-1069 GCA_964421805.1 uncultured Woeseiaceae bacterium | reverse complement strand
CCTGAACTTCGCCCTTGAATAAGGTTTCACCTGTAACTAACATGGTGCTTTTCGCACAGGGCGCGGGCAGACCGCGCGGGGAGAGACAAAATGGCAGACCTGTTCGAAAACCCGATGGGACTGGACGGTTTCGAATTCGTCGAGTTCGCGTCGCCCGAGCCGGGCGTGCTCGAGCCCGTGTTCGAGGTGATGGGTTTCACGGCGGTTGCGAAGCACCGTTCCAAGGACGTCACCCTGTATCGCCAGGGTGAGATCAACTTCATCATCAACAACGAGAAGAAGCACCCGGCGTGGTATTTCGCCGAGGAGCACGGGCCGTCGGCCTGCGGCATGGCGTTCCGCGTGCGCGACGCCCACAAGGCTTACGCTCTGGCGCTGGAGCGCGGTGCCCAGCCGATGGACATCCCGACCGGGCCGATGGAGCTGCGCCTGCCCGCCATCAAGGGCATCGGCGGCGCGCCGCTGTATCTGGTCGACCGCTACGGCGACGACCAGAACTCGATCTACGACATCGATTTCGAGTTCTTCGAGGGCGTGGACCGGCACCCGAAAGGCTGCGGCTTCCAGCTGATCGACCATCTCACCCACAACGTCTATCGGGGCCGCATGGACTACTGGGCGAAGTTCTATGAGCGGCTGTTCAACTTCCGCGAGATCCGCTACTTCGACATCAAGGGCGAATACACGGGTCTGCACAGCCGCGCCATGACGGCGCCGGACGGCAAGATCCGCATCCCGCTGAACGAGGAGGCCTCCGAGGGCACCGGCCAGATCGAGGAATTCCTGATGGCGTACAACGGCGAGGGCATCCAGCACATCGCGCTCGCCACCGACGACATCCTCGCGAGCTGGGACGCGCTGAAGGCGCGCGGCATGCCGTTCATGACGCCGCCGCCGGAAACTTACTACGAGATGCTGGAGGAGCGCGTGCCGGGGCACGGCGAGCCCGTCGAAGAGCTGAAGCAGCGCGGCATCCTGCTCGACGGCAGCACGGAGGAGGGCGACACGCGTCTGCTGCTGCAGATCTTCTCCGAGACCCAGATCGGCCCGATGTTCTTCGAGTTCATCC
>CAYQZN010000603.1:0-1072 GCA_964421805.1 uncultured Woeseiaceae bacterium | reverse complement strand
GGATTCAAGCACCGCGGCCTTGAGAAGTTCTTCCTGCGAGGTACACGTGCCGGGATCCAGGCTGCTCAGGCGAAGCGACTCCGTTTGATTCTGGGCCGGCTTAATGCCGCGCAGTCACCCCGGGATATGGCCCTCCCAGGACTTTACCTGCACGAGCTCAAGGGTCAACGTCGCGGCACCTGGGCTGTTCGGGTGAGCGGCAACTGGCGGATTACCTTTCGTTTCGAGGGTATCGATGCCGTCGATGTAGATTATGAGGATTACCACTGAGGTGATGAGTGATGAGGATGCATAACCCGCCCCATCCAGGTGAGATATTGAAGGAGCTGTGCCTTGAGCCGCTGGGAATCAGCGTCACGCGCACCGCCGAGGCGCTCGGTGTGAGCCGAAAGACGCTGTCAGCCATTCTGAACGGACGGGCCGGTATCAGCCCGGAGATGGCGCTACGCCTGTCGAAGGCATTCGATACGTCGGCCGAGAGTTGGTTGAATCAGCAGATGCATTACGATCTCTGGGTAGTCGAGCAGAGCGCCGGCCAGCTCGAGGTCGAGAGGTTGTCGGCCGCCTGATGCAGAACCCATGACCAGAAAGCGCAAGCTGTTCGATGAACTGATGCAGGGCGTCACCGCCATGCGGCGCGAACGTGAAGGTAAGATCACGCTTCGCTCGCATCACTTCGGAGATCTGTCCGCGTCCAAGTGGACGCCGAACGGATCCGGAAAATCCAGGAGCACCTGATCGTTTTCCGCGCCGTATTCCCCCGGCGTCTCGGGTATCGACTCGTACGCTGTAGAACTGGCAGCAAGCCCCGCCTCGGTCCAATGTCCAAGGTGCCGCCCAACTCTAATGGTAGGCAGTCCCCAGATACGTTCGGGCGTCCAGCGAGTTTCGAAACCATGCTGCGTAGGCCGGCAGGAGCCGGCCCATGCTTGCAACCCGAATTTCGTGGCAAAACCAATAGAAAACAAGGTGCGACATCGGTGCGACTTGCCGATACACTGAATTCGTAAGCCGCTGATCCGAAATCGCTTTTCCAATTCCGTACGTCCAATCCATCATCGGCGCAACCTGT
>CAYQZN010000602.1:0-1075 GCA_964421805.1 uncultured Woeseiaceae bacterium | reverse complement strand
AAGTTTCAAAAGTTTAAAAAGTTCGGTCCGGCACCTTAATGGCGGAGGGCGTAGAGGCCCGGGCCGCGGTGGTCGGCCCAGCTGCGCGGCGAGTAGGGTACGACCTCGATGATCTCGCCGGCCTTCAGCCGCTTCTGCACGCCGATCCACCACTCCGCCTGCAGCAGTTCGGAGTGGTGCTCCATGAAGGCCTCCCGATACTGGGGCTTCAGTCCCAGGAACTCGATGAACTGCTCCGGGAAGACGTCGTTCGGGCCCACGTAGAACCAGGCACCCGACTGCATTTCCTCCATATCGTCCCGCGGCGTCGGCATGTTGCGGAAATTCGCCTCGGTGACCAGGCACAGCTCGTCGTAGTCGTAGAAGATCACCCGGCCGTGGCGGGTGACGCCGAAATTCTTCAGCAAGAGGTCGCCGGCGAAAATGTTGCTGAAGGCCAGATCCCGGATGGCCTGGCCGTAGTCGATGACCGCCTGCAGCGCGTCGTCGTGCTCCGCCTCCTGCACGTAGAGATTCAGCGGCGTGAGCCGGCGCTCGATGTAGGCGTGCTCCACGATCAGGTCTTCGCCCTCGATGCGGCAGGTATCCGCGCAGCCGGTCAGCAGATCCTCCAGCAGCGACTCCTCGAAGCGATGCTTGCCGAACTCCAGCCGACGGAATTCCTGCGCGTCCACCAGCCGTCCGGCGCGGTCGTGCTTGAACACCAACTGGTATTTCTCCAGCACGTCTTTGCGCACCGTCGTCTTCGGGAATGCGAAGCGATCCTTGATCACCTTGAACACGATGTCGTAGGAGGGCAGCGTGAACACCTCCATGACCATGCCCTTGTCGCCCCGCGCCCGCACGAACAGGTCCTCCGATTGCTCCAGGTGGTGGAAGAAACTGCGGTAGCGCTCCGTCTTGCCCTGCTTCGCCCGACCCAGCACCGTGTAAATCTCGGTGATCGGCTTCCTCGGCAACATGGACTTCAGCATGGCGACGGTCGCCCCGACCACCTCCAGGTCCACGTGGAAATAGCTACGGGTGAAGCCGAACAGCATGCTGACGTCGTTCTCCGACAGGATCACCGCGTCGG
>CAYQZN010000601.1:0-1077 GCA_964421805.1 uncultured Woeseiaceae bacterium | reverse complement strand
GCTACGACCTCTGCAGCGCCTGCGGCGGCGCCCGGCTGAAGCCGGAGGCACTGCTGTGGCGGCTCGGCGGCGATGACCCTGCGGCCGGCTCGCCGGGCAGGCCCGGCCTGAACGTCCACGAACTGACCTGCCTGCCCATCGAACGCACGGTCGATTTCTTCGCCGGACTCCGGTTGCCCGCTCCTCTGGACGAGGCCACCGATCTCCTCCTGACGGAGATCCGCACCCGCCTCGGCTACCTGCTGGAGGTGGGCCTGGGCTACCTGACACTGGACCGCCAGTCGCGGACGCTCTCCGGCGGCGAGGTGCAGCGCATCAACCTAACCACCGCGCTCGGCACCTCCCTGGTGAACACGCTGTTCGTGCTCGATGAGCCTTCCATCGGCCTGCACCCCCGGGACATCGAGCGCATCAACGGCGTCCTGCGGCGGCTGCGCGACGCCGGCAATTCACTGCTGGTGGTGGAGCACGACCCCCAGATCATCCGCGCCGCCGACCGGGTACTCGACATGGGGCCCGGGCCCGGCGAACGGGGCGGCGAGGTGGTGTTCTTCGGCACGGCGAAACAACTCGCGCGCTCGCGGCGCTCGCTGACGGCGCAGTATCTGCGCGGCGAGCGTCTCGTGAACGCGGAACGCATGGCGCGCCCCGTCGGCGACGACACGGCCCTGCTGCGAGTGCGGGGGGCCCGCGCCCACAATCTGAAAGGCGTCGACGCCGCCTTTCCGCTGGGCCGGCTGGTGTGCGTCACCGGCGTCAGCGGCTCCGGCAAGTCCACCCTGGTGGAGGACGTGCTGTGGCGGGGACTGCAGCGCCAGCGCGGCAAGGCCGGGGATGCGCCCGGCGAGCACGATGCCATCGACGGCGGCGGGGATCTTGGCGAGGTGGTGATGGTGGACCAGTCCCCCATCGGCAAGACCACCCGCTCGAACCCGGCCAGCTTCGTGGGCGCACTCGCCCCCATCCGCAAGCTCTTCGCCGACGCCCCGCTGGCCGTTGAGCGGGGCTACACGGCGGGCACTTTCAGCTTCAACTCGGGCGACGGCCGCTGCCCGGAGTGCGGCGGCAACGGCTTCG
>CAYQZN010000600.1:0-1082 GCA_964421805.1 uncultured Woeseiaceae bacterium | reverse complement strand
GAGGCCCGCAAGCTCATCGAGCGCGCCCTCGAGAAGGATCCGGACAACGCGGCCATTATCGACAGCATGGGTTGGGTGCTGTTCCGCCAGGGTGAGCCCGAGGAGGCGCTGCCGCACCTGGAACGTGCCTGGGACATGATCCGCGACCCGGAAGTGGCCGCCCACCTGGGCGAGACCCTCTGGGCACTCGGCCGGCGGGAGGAAGCCCGTGAAATCCTGCAGGAGGCCTACGACGAGTTCCCCGGCAGCGAGCCGTTGCGCGACACGCTGCAGCGGCTGATGGAAGCATCCGAAACCACCGCGAGCTGA
The DNA here is from genome assembly GCA_964421805.1 of uncultured Woeseiaceae bacterium. Classification (GTDB taxonomy): domain Bacteria; phylum Pseudomonadota; class Gammaproteobacteria; order Steroidobacterales; family Woeseiaceae; genus Lentisalinibacter. The sequence goes on along the minus strand of CAYQZN010000600.1, from coordinate 773 downwards.
CCGCGCGATGCCCCGCCTGCCCGTACCGGTTGCGCTCGGATTACTGGGCCTGCTGCTGGCGGGCTGCGCCGCCCGGCCCACCCTGACACTGCCGCCGCTGGAGGGCTGGGAGCAGCGCCGGGAAGTGCTCGGTGCCGTGGCTACCTGGCGTGCCGGGGGGCGCATCGCCGTTGTGGCCGGCGACCAGGCGGAGAGCGGCAGCCTCGACTGGCGCCAGGACGACGGCCGGGTCACGGTATCCATCCGCGGCCCGCTCGGCGCCGGCGGCATCCGGCTGGAGGGCGGCCCGGAGGGGCTGATCCTGACCGCCTCCGACGGCAGCACCGTGGCGCTGACCCGGCCGGAGGAGGAGCTGCGCCAGATCTACGGCTGGTCCATCCCGGTGGCTAGCCTGTCCTGGTGGCTCCGTGGGTTGCCGGACCCGGACCGTCCGGCCGACGTCGAGGTGGCGGCGGAGGGCTGGCTCGCCCGGCTGGAGCAGGCCGGCTGGCGGGTGGAGTATCCGGATTATCGACCCGCCGCCGGTGTGATGCTGCCCTACCGGATACGGGCGCGCAGCGCGGATATCCGCCTCACCATCGTGGTTAAGGAGTGGAACTTCGGGCCCGGCGCGGTGCGCTGAGGTGGCGCGTTGACACCCCCGGGGAGGCTCGGGACAATGCGCGCGTCGGCGCGGCCGCCGGCGGTTTCCGCTTTCGCGCCGCGCCGCGGGCCCCCGTCGGGGGCGGCGGTCGGGTTTCTGGGGTGTAGCCAAGTGGTAAGGCAACGGGTTT
>CAYQZN010000599.1:0-1084 GCA_964421805.1 uncultured Woeseiaceae bacterium | reverse complement strand
GCAGCGGCAGCACCAGGGAGAAGCCGAGCCACATGATCAGCGTCAGCGGGATGCCGACCCGCAGGAAATCCGAGAACTTGTAACCGCCGGCACTCAGTATCAGCAGGTTGGTCTGATAGCCGATCGGTGTCGCATAGCTCATGTTCGCACCGAACAGCACCGCGAGTACGAACGGCAGCGGGTCCGCGTTCAGCTGCTGGGCGATACTGATGGCGATGGGGGTGCCGATCACCGCCGCGGCATTGTTGCTGACCACGTTGGTGAGCACGGTCATGATCAGCATGAACGCGCTCAGGATCAGCGGTATCGGCAGCGCATCGGTGATGTCCACGAACTCGTGGGCGAGGTAATAGGCCATGCCGGTCTGCATCAGCGCACCGCCGAGCCCGAGGCTGGCGACGATGATAAGGATGACCGGGCGGCTCAGCGCGTCGCTGGTGTCGCGCCAGGTGAGGCAGTTCGCGGCCAGCATCAGGCCGACGCCCGCCAGCGCGCTCACCGAGATGGGCAGCAGCCCGAACGCGGCGGTCAGCACCACGAACCCCATGATGGCCAGCGCCCGCTTGGCGCGATGGGTATGCGGTAGCGAAGTGGTGCCGTCCAGCACCAGCATGCTGCCGCTCGCCTTCAGCGTCTCGATCGCCTTGCGCGAGCCCTGCACCAGCAGCACGTCGCCGGCGCGCAGGCGCACGGAGCCGATATCCGAGGTCAGCCGCGAAGCCGGCATGCGCGCCCGGTGCAGTGCCAGCGGCAGCAGGCCGCTGGACTGGGCGAAGCGGGAGTCGGCCAGTGTGCGGTGATGCAGCGGCGAGCCGCGGGTGACCACCACCTCGGCCAGCTGCTGCCCCTTCGAGCCCTCTCCCGTCTGCTCCTTGCCGCCCATACCGTGCAGGGTGGCCCCCAGCTCGCGCTCGTACTCCTTCAGGTTGTCCGGCGTGTCCTTCACGAACAGCCGGTCGCCCGGCTGCAGTTTCACCGACGGCAGCTTGGCGACGAACAGTGATTCGCTGCGCCGGATGCGATCCACCCGCATGCGCCCGCCGGTGCGCGCCAGCACCTCCGAGAGGGTCTTGCCGGCGGCGAA
>CAYQZN010000598.1:0-1091 GCA_964421805.1 uncultured Woeseiaceae bacterium | reverse complement strand
ACCAGCGTGCGGACGTAGGTGCCTTTCGAGCAGCGCACCCGGAAGACGAGTTCATCGCTCTCCAGGGCGATCAGCTGCAGCAAGCGGATACGCACGCGGCGCGGCGCCCGCTCCACTTCCCGGCCCTCGCGAGCCAGTTCGTACAGGCGCCGGCCGTCCTGCTTCAACGCCGAATACATCGGCGGCACCTGTTCGATCTCGCCGGTGAAGCGGGCGAACAGCGCCTGCCAGGCCGCGCCGTCGAGGTCCGGCAGCGCCGCCGTCTCGATCGCCCGGCCCTCGGAATCGCCCGTGTCGCGGCGCTCGCCCAGGCATGCGCGGACGAGGTATTCCTTCTCCGCGTCCAGCAGCCAGGCGCTGACTTTGGTGGCCTCGCCGAAACACAAAGGCAGCAGACCCGTGGCCGCCGGGTCGAGGCTGCCCGTATGGCCCGCCTTGCGCGCGCGGAACAGGCCGCGGACGCGCTGCAGGGCCCGGTTCGAACTCAGCCCCTCCGGCTTGTCCAGCAGGACGATGCCGTGCACGTCACGGCGCGCCGGACGACGTCGCTGGGCCGGGGCTCCCACCTCAATCCTCCGACTGTCGACCGCCGCCGGCGCGGTCGATGAGATCGGTCAGCGCCAGCCCTCGCGCGGCGCTGTCGTCGTGTTCGAAGCGCAGCTCCGGCACGTGGCGAACCGAAAGTTCCTTGCCGAGACGGCTGCGCAGGAAGCCCGCGGCACGGCGCAGTCCGTCCGCTGCCGCGTCCACGTCCGCCGCCGGGTCGAGCACGCTGAACCAGACCCTGGCCACCGACAGGTCGCGGGACAGCTCGACTTCGCTGACCGAGACGTTCGCCAGCGCCGGATCCTTGCTCTCGAAGCGCAGCAGCTCGTTCAGCACGCGCATGATCTGACCGCCTAGCCTGCGGCTCCTGGGGTATTCACGTGGCATGGCGGCGGGGGGCGGTCAGTCGAGCGAACGGGCGACCTCGACCCGCTCGTAACACTCGATCTGGTCGCCGGCCTTGACGTCGTTGTAGTTGCGCACGCCGATACCGCATTCGGTGCCGGCGCGCACCTCGTTGACGTCGTCCTTGTAGCGGCGCAGCG
>CAYQZN010000597.1:0-1091 GCA_964421805.1 uncultured Woeseiaceae bacterium | reverse complement strand
TGGATCGGGCCTGAAGGCCCTCCTACATGCTTCCTTCGGTTAGGCTATCGAAGCATGTAGGAGCGGCTTTAGCCGCGATCCCGATTCCTGTTAATCGATGATCTTCGCCACCACGCCGGCGCCCACGGTGCGGCCGCCCTCGCGGATGGCGAAGCGCAGTCCGTCCTCCATGGCGATCGGGGCAATCAGCTCCACCACCATCTTCACGTTGTCGCCCGGCATCACCATCTCGGTGCCCTCGGGCAGCTCCACCGCTCCCGTCACGTCCGTCGTGCGGAAGTAGAACTGCGGACGGTAACCCTTGAAGAACGGCGTATGACGACCGCCCTCTTCCTTCGTCAGGATGTACACCTCCGCCTCGAACTTCGTGTGCGGCGTGATCGAGCCCGGCTTCGCCAGCACCTGGCCGCGCTCCACCTCGTCACGCTTCGTGCCCCTGAGCAGCACTCCCACGTTGTCGCCCGCCTGGCCCTCGTCCAGCAGCTTCCTGAACATCTCCACACCGGTGCAGGTCGTCTTCGTCGTATCCTTGATACCAACGATCTCGACCTCGTCTCCCACCTTGACGATGCCCCGCTCGATGCGGCCCGTGACCACCGTGCCGCGGCCGGAGATCGAGAACACGTCCTCCACCGGCATCAGGAAGTCGCCGTCAACCGCACGCTCCGGCTCCGGAATGTAGCTGTCCATCGCCTCGATCAGCTTGTAGATCGAGGGCACGCCAATGTCCGACTCGTCCCCCTCGAACGCCTTCAGCGCCGAACCGGTGATGATCGGGGTGTCGTCGCCCGGGAACTCGTAGGTCGACAGAAGATCGCGAACCTCCATCTCCACCAGCTCCAGAAGCTCCTCGTCATCCACCATGTCCGCCTTGTTCAGGTAAACCACGATGTAGGGCACGCCCACCTGGCGCGCCAGCAGAATGTGCTCGCGCGTCTGCGGCATCGGTCCGTCCGCCGCACTCACCACCAGAATCGCTCCGTCCATCTGCGCCGCACCCGTGATCATGTTCTTCACGTAGTCAGCGTGACCAGGACAGTCCACGTGCGCGTAGTGGCGCGCCTCGCTCTCGTACTCCACGTGCGCCGTGG
>CAYQZN010000596.1:0-1102 GCA_964421805.1 uncultured Woeseiaceae bacterium | reverse complement strand
GGCCCCGCGCGACCGCATCCGCCTCGTATTCGCCTGCCAGACGGCGCCGACGCTGGCCGCCGCGCACCGCCTGCAGGAATTCATTGTAGGCGAGCTTCATGAGCCAGGCCGAGAAACGCCCGCGGGCGGCGAAGGTATGGAGCCGGGTCCACGCCTTGAGGAAGGTCTCCTGGGCGAGATCGTCGGCTTCCGCGGCGTCGCCGGTGAGCTGCCGCAACCAGCCCCGCACCCGGGACTGATGGCGCCGCACCAGCTCGCCGAAGGCCGCCTGATCCCCGGCGGCAACCGCGACGGCGACCAGCTCCTCATCGCTCGCAGAGGTCGACATCGCGTCCCGGCGGCCTCGTCGTGCTCACGTCTCCCTGCCTGCAAATTTCCACAGCCCCAGGTACGCAAGCCCGATCAGGAACGGGATCGCCCCGATGGCCACCAGCGGACGCATCGCGTCCTGTTCGCCGAGGATAATCCCGAACATGCCGATGCCGATGCCGATGGCCACCGCAATGACGCCGCGGCGCAGGTCCGAGTGTGGCTGCGCGCCGGTATGGCCGAGCTTCTCGAGCAGCTCCGGGGTCAGCTCCTGCCCCTGGTCGAGAATCTGGCGCACCGTGAGCTGGATCTGTTCCCGCTGCCGGGCCCGATACATCAGGGCCAGGGCGTACACCGCGGCGATACTGATGAACAGCGTTATGGGCACGAGAATGTCGCTGTCGAAGTTGGCCATTATCCGCGTCTCCTCTTGCGCGAGGGAGAATCCCCTCCGTCTGACAAAGAGATGTCACGAGACGCCGGGTCGGATGCATGCACACCAAAGATTCTTCGCTGCAGCATCCGCGACAGCTGACTCCAAGTCGAGAAAATCTTTATATATTGTTGTTATAGCTGATTTCTTCTTCGCCCGGCTCCGGCAGCTGATCCAGTGTCTTCAGGAACATGCGGCGCACGGCGCGCACGTGCTGATCGATGGTCTCGGGCTCCCAGTCGTCGGTGGACACCGGCGGCAGTATCTCCACCTTGATGGTGGCGGGGTGCACGAAGATGCCGCTTTTCGGCAGCGCATCCGTCGCGTTGTGGATCACGATGGGCACCATCGGCACGCCCG
>CAYQZN010000595.1:0-1102 GCA_964421805.1 uncultured Woeseiaceae bacterium | reverse complement strand
AACTCTAACGGGAAATCCTAGTGAATTCATGGACCAGATTTCGGGGATAAGGTCATCAGCAATTTGAAGATAGCGTGACAGGATGTGGAGCGTAGTGTCCACAAAACTCTGATAGCTCCAGGTCGGGGACCCCGAAGTGCCACTTTAGTCCAAGTCTAAATGGCCGTCGATTAGTCGGGGGACGTCACACCCAATAGGGCAGCCTACCTGCTCTTGCGGTTCTTAAGTAATCTATTAGACCACCAAACGGAACCACCGAAGAGTAGAGCAATGAAGAGAACTCCACCCCAGCCGCCAAAAATAAACCGTGTGAATTCATTGCGAGGAGCTAAGAGTGCAACAACAAGTGGCACGAGAAACACAAGGACCGGCAAACTAATCGCGAACGCTTCCCTCTTACTAAGCCTGATCTCGTTTCCGCGTTTTCTTTCCATACATCTCGATTCTTGTGGCAACCAGAGGAATGATCGACTTATTGCTTACTGGGGTTGCGAGCTACTGATTGCTTCGATTGCGTTAGTTGTCGCTTGCTGTGCAGCATCCACCGTATCTTGAATAAAGAACAATGCGTCGACAACCGGCGTGCTGATGCAGGAATCGCACACTTTATTCAAGCCGCTTACTACGGAGTAGGACCCCCAGCCTACGAGCAAGACAGGTACCCTGTTCCCGATTGTACGCACTGCGCCATACGCTTCACGCGCTCCAACTATTTCTACGATGCCGGCTGCCGATTGGTAACTTCCTATCAGGGGTGAGTTTACCATCGTGTGAAACCAAGAGGGCAGCCTCTCTCCGTTCGCGAAAATATTATCGCCAAACGCAGACATATCGGCTCCGGCCAATACGTAAGGTGTGTAGAAAAGTATCCGTGTCCCAATGCCGAATGACGATTGGCCCGTAATCAGAACTCCACCTGCAATCGTGGGATCCAGGTTGGTCCACGTAATTTGGTCAAATTCTACATACCGTCTACCACCGTCGGTTGGGCGGCCCAAATCGTCGGGCATGTCGTCTTCGGTATCTCCCGGGTCGTCGCCAGTAAACGGACACCCCGCGACGGGGAGTCCAGCTGCACAATCTCTTGCCCATTCTTCCCGGT
>CAYQZN010000594.1:0-1102 GCA_964421805.1 uncultured Woeseiaceae bacterium | reverse complement strand
GCCGGCTCAGCCTGGTCTGGACGGTCAGCTCAGCGGCCGGCCTGCCGGGCCCGGTCGTCGCCGTCGCCGCGGCGCTGCGCGTCGCGCTCCAGGCGTTCCAGGTGTTCGGCATAGGCGCGGGCGAAGTCCTCGCCGAACTGGCCGGGCAGCTTGCCCTCGGCATGGCGGGTCAGCACCTCGTAGAGATCCGAGTACAGGTCCCAGTACTTCGCCTTGCTGTTGCCGCCGAACAGTGAACTGCGCTTCAGCGTGCCCTCGAACTTCTGCTCCAGGTCCTCGGGATCGAAACGGTCGGCGAAATCGTCGAGTGCCTCGCGCATGGCGCAGATCACGGCGATCTCGTGGTGCTTCAGGTCACGCACGGCCTCGCGGACGCTGTCCACCGCCGGCCCGTACTCGTTGCGGCTGCCCGTGAGCAGCGTGCGCACGGCGTCGTCGGCGCTGGCGGAGAATTTCAGCGGGTTGTTCGAGCCGGGCTGAATCGTGGTCTGCTCCAGGCGAAAGCTGTTCTTGACCGCGGCCCGGTTCTGCAGCAGTTCCATGGCGCCCAGCACGAACTCGCGCAGAGCGAGTCCGGCGTTGTGCAGGATGCGCCGGCTGTCCGCGTTGCCCAGATCCTCGGCGCTCATGCCCAGCCCGCGCAGGAAGGCTTCCACGGCGTCTTTCGGTAGCGGGGTGCTCTCCCGTGGCGCTGCCGCCGGCGTCTGTTCCGGCCTGGCGGGCTTCTTCCCCTCGGACCGGGGCATGCGGGTCACCTTGGCGCTTGCGGGCTTCTTCTTGTCCGCGGCCTTCTGCCGCTGCACGAAAGTGTCGGTGACGGTGTCGCCGAACAGCCGCGAACTCAGTTCGCGGGCGCCGGTGATCTCCTCGGCATCGACCAGGGAGAACTCGTCCGAATCGTCGTCCAGCTGCACCAGGTCTTCCCGGGCGATGGAGCTTCTGTGATCTTCTTCTTCGGCGAGCAGCCCGAAGCCCTCGTCGATGGTGACGCTGATAATGTATTCGCCCATGCGCAGCACGTCGCCGTCGAACAGGCGCTGGGGCTTGGCGCGGCCCACGGGCACGTCCGAACCGTTGACGTACACGCCGTTCATGCTGGTGT
>CAYQZN010000593.1:0-1120 GCA_964421805.1 uncultured Woeseiaceae bacterium | reverse complement strand
GCCGAATGCCGAGGCCATCCGCACCTTCGAGTCGGACTCGGTGAAGAACTACGAGGTGGGCATCAAGGGCGGCACGGACGCGTTCCAGTACACCGCCGCGGCTTTCTACGTGGACTGGGACGACCCCCAGCTCAATACCACCTCGGCGTTCTTCGGCTTTTTCCTCGCCGCCAACGGTCAGGAGGCGACGACCCGGGGCATCGAGCTGGAGCTGGAGGGCTATCTCACCGACACGCTGCACTACCGGGTGGGCTACACCTGGCTGGAGGCGGAGCTCGCGGAGGACTTCATCAGCCCGCAGACGGGGGCCGTGGTGGCGCCGGTGGGTTCGGACCTGCCGGGCGCGCCGAACAACACGCTGAGCTTCAACGTGGACAACCGCTGGCAGGTGGGCGCGGACATGGAGCTCGTCGCCGGGGTCAACGGCTACTACCAGAGCGAGGCGGAGAACTTCGTCGACCAGTCGAGCGTGCTGAACGAGACCTACGAGTCGTTCCTGTTGCTGGGCGCCTCGGCCTCCCTGACCCGCGACAACTGGCAGGCGACGCTGTACGTGAGGAACCTCACCGACGAGGAGGGCGTGAGCGGCGGTTTCCCGTCGGCCTACTGGAGCTACGACACCGGCATCTTCGAGAACTGGTACGGCAACGGCAATCGCCGGTTCATCGTGGAGCCGCGCACCATCGGGCTGAGGCTCGGCTACCGGTTCTAGGGCATCGGATCCGGCGTGGCGCATAATGTCCGGGCCATGCGCCCGCACCATCCGGACAGCCCGCCACCGGACGCAGCCTCCACGCTGGAAGCCCGCGTTCGGGAGCGGATGCGCAGCGGCGATCTTCGCGGCGCCGCCTCGGTCTGCCGCCAGCTGAATCACCAGCATGCGGATTACGCGCCTGGCTGGCACGCGGCCAGCCAGCTCGCGCTGCGCATGCAGAACCCGCGGGCGGCACTCGCCGCTGCGGAGAAGGCGCTGGCGCTGGAACCCGAACGCACCGTCCTGCTGCTGCAGAAAGGGTTGTGTCTGGCGGCGCTCGGCCAGATCGAGGCACTGGCCGCGCTCGTCGACCGGCTGCAGAGCCGACGGCTGCGCTCGGCGTTCGAACATTCGACGCTCGGTCTG
>CAYQZN010000592.1:0-1129 GCA_964421805.1 uncultured Woeseiaceae bacterium | reverse complement strand
TGGTCACCAAGGACCACTCGCTGTCCGCCCAGTGGGAGCACACCGTGCTGGTCACAGAGACCGGACACGAGATACTCACCCTCGGGGCCGCGGAGCGCGAAGCCGCCGCCGCGGGCGGCTGAGGCGGGCCGGCGTGAGCGCCAACGCCGGCGGCAACCGGGAGACGGGCGGCACCGACCCGGCCATCACCGTCCTGGAACGGCATCTGGGTCCCTGCCGCCCCGACGTCGACCCCCTGTCCCTCCGGGAGGGGCTGACGGAGGCCGGCGAGAACCTGGTGGAGCGGTTCCGCGCCGGCGAGGCCGTGGACCGGCTCGTGGTGGCCCGCGCCTCCCTCATCGACCGCCTGCTGCGCCACCTCTGGGACTGCTACGCCGACAACCCGGCGGCCGCGCTGGTAGCCGTCGGCGGTTACGGGCGCGGCGAGCTGCATCCCTGCTCCGATATCGACGTCATGGTCCTGCTGCCCGAAGGGGAACAGGAGACCGGCTGGCTCAGCGACTTCCTGACGGCGCTGTGGGACGTCGGCCTGGAGATCGGCCACAGCGTGCGCACCGCGGCCGACTGCGAGCGCGAGGCGAGCGCCGACGTCACGGTGATGACCACGCTGATGGAGGCGCGGCTGCTCGCCGGCCCGGCGGCCAACTTCGACGCCATGCGCGAGCGCATCGGGCCCGACCGCATGTGGTCGTCACGGGAGTTCTTCGAGGCCAAGCGCCACGAGCAGATCGAGCGCCACCACCGCTACCACGACACCGCTTACAACCTGGAGCCTAACGTCAAGGGCAGTCCGGGCGGGCTGCGGGACATCCAGATGATCGGCTGGATCGCCAAGCGCCACTTCGGCGCCGAGCGCCTGGCCGGGCTGGTCGACCACCGCTTCCTGACGCCGGGCCAGCTGGACCGCCTCATCGAGGGCCGCAGCTTCCTGTGGAAGGTGCGCTTCGCCCTGCACGTGCTGACCGGGCGCCGCGAGGACCGGCTCCTGTTCGACCACCAGGTGAAGCTCGCACAGATGCTCGGCTACGAGGACGCCTCCTATACGCTCGCGGTCGAGCAGATGATGCAGCGCTACTACCGCACCGTGATGGAGCTGTCGCGGCTGAACGAGATCCTGCTGCAGCTGTTC
>CAYQZN010000591.1:0-1132 GCA_964421805.1 uncultured Woeseiaceae bacterium | reverse complement strand
GCCGGCGTGGCCGTGCACGTCTTCGACGACACGCCGGAGCCGCACACGCCGGACTCCGTGTTCCCGAATAACTGGGTGAGCTTCCACTCCGACGGCACGGCGGTGGTTTATCCCATGGAGGCGCCGAACCGGCGCCCGGAACGACGGCGGGACGTGGTGGAGGCGTTCGACCGGGAGCTCGGCTACCGGGTGGACCAGGTCATCGACCTGAGCCGCCACGAGGACGGCGGCCACTTCCTGGAGGGCACCGGCAGTCTGGTGCTGGACCGCTCCCGGCACCGGGCCTACGCCTGCCTGTCGTCGCGCACCCACGCGGGCCCGCTGGAGGAGTTCGCCCGCAAGCTCCGTTACGAGGTATTGAGCTTCGAGGCCGTGGACGCGGACGGCGAAGCCATCTACCACACCAACGTCATGATGTGGGTGGGCGAGGGCATGGCCGCAGTCTGCGCCGAGTGCGTGCGGGACCGGGAGCAGCGCGAGGCGCTGCTGGCCGCCCTCGCCGAGGGCGGGCGCACGGTGCTCGAGCTCTCCCTCGCGCAGGTCATGGCGTTTGCCGGTAACATGCTCGAATTGCGCAGCCGGGCGGGCGCGCGGCTCCTCGTCATGTCGGAACAGGCCCGCCGCAGCCTCACCGCGGAGCAGCTGGCCGCCATCGGGGATTACGCGCGCATCGTCAGTGCGCCGCTGGATCACATCGAGACGAGCGCGGGCGGCAGCGCACGCTGCATGCTGGCCGCCGTTCACCTGCCGCGGCGCTGAAGCAAAACCGAGGCCTTATGAGCAAGAGACGCGACCGCATACTCATGTGTCCGCCGGACTACTTCACGGTGGACTACGTCATCAACCCCTGGATGGCCGGCAACGAAGGGGCGCTGGACCCGCAGAAGGCCCGGCGGCAGTGGGAGAACCTGCGCGACGCGCTGTCCGAATACGCCGACATCGAGGTGATGGAGCCCCAGCCCGGGCTGCCGGACATGGTGTTCACCGCGAATGCCGGCGTGGTCTTCGGCGAAAAGGCCATCGCCAGCCACTTCATGCCGAAGGAACGCCGCCCCGAAGAGCCCCACTTCAAGCGCTGGTTCCGCGACCACGGCTACGAACTCTACGACCTGCCCGAGGACATCGGCTTCGA
>CAYQZN010000590.1:0-1138 GCA_964421805.1 uncultured Woeseiaceae bacterium | reverse complement strand
CCACGCCCAGGTTCACGGCCACGTCGATGCTCTCGGAGAACTTCGCATTGGCCAGATCCTTCAGCAGGCCCAGCGCCTCGTCCAGCGGATAGGACTTGCCCGGCTCCAGCTTCTCCCGGATGACGACCTTTCTCTTGCTCATCTTCGCCATGATCAGACCCCCTCGACTTCCAGGCCCATGCTGCGGGCCGTGCCGGCGATGGTCCGCACCGCGGCGTCCAGATCGGCAGCCGTCAGGTCCGGGTTCTTGGTGTTGGCGATCTCCTCGAGCTGAGCCCGGGTGACCTTGCCCACCTTCTCGGTATTCGGCGTACCGGAGCCCTTCGGGACGCCGGCGGCCTTGCGCAGCAGCACCGCGGCCGGCGGCGTCTTGGTGATGAAGGTGAAACTGCGGTCGTTATAGACCGTGATCACCACCGGCACCGGCAGCCCCTGCTCGATGTTCTGCGTTTCGGCGTTGAACGCCTTGCAGAACTCCATGATATTCACGCCGTGCTGACCCAGCGCAGGGCCGACCGGCGGACTGGGGTTGGCCTGCCCTGCAGGCACCTGGAGCTTGATGTAGCCCGTTACTTTCTTTGCCATCTAGATCTTCCTCACGGGTGCGAACGCCTCTCGGCTCCCCGTCGTCGGTCTCGGGCGGCCGCCGGTGCGGCCGTCACAATCACGGGTCAGGCCTTCTCGACCTGCCCGAAGTCCAGTTCCACCGGCGTGGAACGGCCCAGAATCTGGACCGCTACGCGCAGCCGGTTCTTGTCGTAGTTGACGTGTTCGACCACGCCATTGAAGTCGTTGAACGGCCCGTCGGTCACACGCACCACCTCGCCGGGCTCGAACAGCACCTTCGGCCGCGGCTTGTCGACGCCTTCCTTGACGCGCTGGAGGATGGCATCGGCTTCCTTGTCGCTGATGGGCGCAGGCCGGTCGCTGGAGCCGCCGATAAAGCCGAGCACCTTCGGCACGTCCTTCACCAGGTGCCAGGTGTCGTCGTCCATCTCCATGTTCACCAGCACGTAGCCGGGGAAGAACTTGCGCTCGCTGCGCCGCTTCTGCCCCTCGCGCATCTCCACGACTTCCTCGGTGGGCACCAGGATCTCGCCGAACTTGTCCTCCAGCCCGGCGAGCTTGATGCGCTCCT
>CAYQZN010000589.1:0-1142 GCA_964421805.1 uncultured Woeseiaceae bacterium | reverse complement strand
ACGACAAGCAGGCGAAGGAGTTCGACGCCACCAAGGAATGCAACTTCGCCATCAATCCACAGGGCATCGGCCGCTTCCGCGTCAGCGCCTTCGTGCAGCAGGGCAACGTGGGCGCGGTGATGCGTACGATCACCACCAAGATCCCCACCTTCGACGAGATGGACCTGCCGCCCATCCTGAAGGACGTGGTAATGAACAAGCGCGGGCTGGTGATCGTCGTCGGCGGCACCGGTTCGGGTAAGTCGACGACGCTCGCGACCATGATCGGTCACCGCAACGAGCACTCCCGCGGCCACATCATCACCATCGAGGATCCGGTGGAGTTCGTGCACCCCCACCGCGGCTCCGTCGTCACCCAGCGTGAGGTCGGCGTGGACACCGAAAGCTGGCACATGGCGCTGAAGAACACGCTGCGCCAGGCGCCGGACGTCATCCTGATCGGCGAGATCCGCGATCGGGAGACGATGGAATACGGCATCCAGTTCGCCGAGACCGGTCACCTGTGCCTGGCGACGCTGCACGCGAACAGTGCCAACCAGGCACTGGACCGCATCATCAATTTCTTCCCGGAAGAGCGCCGGTCCCAGCTGCTGATGGACCTGTCGCTGAACGTGAAGGCACTCGTCTCCCAGCGGCTGATACCGCGGGAGAGCGGCGTGGGGCGCATCGCGGCCATGGAGATCATGCTGAGTTCGCCGCTGATCGCGGACCTGATCTTCAAGGGCGAGGTGGCCCAGATCAAGGAGATCATGGGCAAGTCCACGCGCCTGGGCATGCAGACCTTCGACCAGGCCCTGTTCGCACTTTACGAGGAAGGACACATCTCCTACGAGGAGGCGATGCGCAACGCGGATTCCCGCAACGAGCTGCGCCTGAGGATCAAGCTGGAGAGCAAGCGCGAGACGGCGCTGGCGGACCAGCAGTCGACCAGCCTGCGCATCATGGAGGAGGACACCGCCAAGCACTTCTGACGGTGCGTGTGCACCGCTCAGTGTCTGCAGGCGCTAACCCATGAACGTCAAACCCCTGTTCAAGTTGATGGCGGAGAAGAGGGCGTCGGATCTCTTCTTCACCTCCTATGCGCCGGTCAAGATCAAGATCGAGGGCAAGATCCGGCCGGTGAACAAGCTCGAGCTGACGCC
>CAYQZN010000588.1:0-1145 GCA_964421805.1 uncultured Woeseiaceae bacterium | reverse complement strand
GGCACGCTGATCGAGGCACTGCACTACGCGCTCGACCGGCACCAGTTCGTGCGCCGTATGCAGCGGCCGGAAGACGCGATGCGCACCATCCTGCACGGCATCAACGACGGCGTGATCGTGGTCGACGAGCACGGCGTCGTGATCTCCATCAATCCCGCCGCCCGCAGCATGCTCGGCCTCGGGCCGCGGGAACGGCCGACCCTCGCCTGGCACCGGCAGTTCTGCGCCAATGCGCCGGGCGTCGAGACCCCGCTGCCGGTGGAGGCCCGGCCGTTGCCGCGGGCGCTGGGCGGCGAGAAGTTCAGCGACATGGAAGCGCTGTACGAGACCGAGGGCCAGCCGCCGATGCTGCTGAGCCTCAGCGGCCGGGCACTCACGGACGCCGCCGGCCGGCGCGTGGGCGCGGTCGTCTCCTTCCGCGACGTGACCGACCGCAGGCAGCGCGCCAGGCACCGGGAACGGCCGTCCCTGTACGACCCGCTCACCGAACTGGCCGGCCGCGGTCTGTTCACCGAGCAGCTCGGCCGCGCCATCAGCCGCGCCTCCCGGCACAAGCGGGAGCTGGGCATCCTGTTCATCGACCTCGACCGCTTCCGCTCGGTCAACGACACCCTGGGTCACGACACCGGCGACCGACTGCTGCAGGAGGTGGCCCTGAGGCTGGTGCGGGAACTGCGGGTGAGCGACCTCGTGGGACGCTGGAACGCCGACCAGTTCGTGATCTGCATCGAGGACGTGGAATCGCCCCAGGACGCCGCCACGGTGGGCCAGAAGCTCGTGCTGGCGCTGGAGGAGCAGTACTTCGTCGGCGGCAACGAGGTCTATCTGACGCCCAGCATCGGCATCGCCCTGTACCCGGAGGCGGGCAACAACGCCGCCGAGCTGGTGAAGGCGGCCGCACTGGCCACCAGCCAGGCCAAGAGCCACGGCGGGGGGCGCTTCCAGTTCCACTCCGCAGCGCTGAACCACAAGATCGCGGAGCGGGAAGAGCTGGAGGTGGGCCTCAGGCATGCCCTGGTCCGCCGCGAGCTGCTGCTGCACTACCAGCCGCGCATCGACGTGCGTAACGGCCGGCTCATGGGCTTCGAGGCATTGCTGCGCTGGCAACATCCCCGTTTCGGCCTGCTGGCGCCCGAGCGCTTCCT
>CAYQZN010000587.1:0-1146 GCA_964421805.1 uncultured Woeseiaceae bacterium | reverse complement strand
GGCGGCGGAACATGTACGTGATCGACACCGGCCAGCACCTGCGCCACCCGCTGGAAGCCCACTGCACGGTCGGCGACATGCTCGCCTTCATCCTCAGTCCGGAGAAGGTCCGCGAACTGGACATGCAGCGGCGCAATCCCGAGCTGCTGGTGGAAAACCCGCGCTGAGCCCGCGCCGGCGGTTCGCCCCGACGCTCCGTGGTCCGCTCCCGTGCGCGGCGCGGACCACCGGCATGGCCGGGCCCGCTCGTGTACCCTCGACGGGATTATTCTGCCCGGAGGGGCCACGTGCCAGAGCTGCCAGAAGCCGTCGACGCCGAGCGAGTCGAGTTCAACGGCCGCGCCGGCGGACTGAGCTACTACGTCGCCGGCGACGGTCCGCCGATGCTGCTGATCCACAGCATCAACGCGGCGGGATCCGCCTGCGAGGTGAAGCCGGTATTCGAGAATTACCGGGGCATTCGGCGAGTCTATGCCCCGGACCTGCCCGGCTTCGGCTTCTCGGAGCGCTCCCGGCGCCGTTACGATGCCAGGCTCTACACCGACGCCGTGCACGACATGCTGGAGCGCATCGCCGCCGACTGCGGCGACACGCCGGTGGACGCACTGGCCCTGTCGCTCGCCTCGGAGTTCCTCGCCAGGGCCGCCACCGAGGCGCCGCATCGGTTCAGGACACTGGCGCTGATCACGCCCACGGGCTTCACCGCCGATGCGGACCGCCTGCGGCAGGCCGAGGGCAGCAACCGGGAGGTACCGCTGCTGCACGCCCTCCTCACCGTACCCCTCTGGCGCCGGGGGCTGTACAACCTGCTGGTCAGGCCGAAGACCATCCGCTACTTCCTGAAGCGCACCTGGGGGTCGGACGATTACGACGAGGGCCTGGCCGCCTACGACGATCTCGCCACCCATCAGCCGGGCGCCGAGCACGCCCCCTACGCTTTCCTGAGCGGACGGCTGTTCAGCAAGGACATCCGCGACGTCTACGAACGCCTGCCCCAGCCGGTATGGCTGGCCCATGGCACGAAAGGCGACTTCCGGGACTTCAGCGGCGCCGACTGGACCGCCGACCGGGACAACTGGACGGTAGACCCTTTCGACACCGGCGCCCTGCCTCACTTCGAGCGCCCGGCGGAGTTCTTCGCCGCCT
>CAYQZN010000586.1:0-1151 GCA_964421805.1 uncultured Woeseiaceae bacterium | reverse complement strand
CCCGCAGGCCGCGGCGGACGAGGCGACGCCCGGCGGCGACGGCCTGCCGCTGCTGCTGGTGAGCCGGCGCCAGCACCACGTCTACAACTCGGTGGGGCACCGGGTGGAGGCGCTGGCGAGGAAGGTGCCGTACAACCCCGCCTACATGAATCCGCAGGATGCGGCGGCGCTCGGACTGGCGGCCGGCGACCGGATCGAGATCGCGAGCGGCAACGGCCGCGCCCCCGCCGTCGTGGAGCTGGCCGACGACGTCCGCCCCGGCGTCATCTCGGTCGCCCACGGCTTCCCGAACACCACGGCCACCGATCGCTTCCGCGGCACCAGCACCAGCGCGCTGGTAGACGACGAGACGGACTACGACACCTGGAGCGGCCTGCCGCGCATGAGCGCACTGCCCGTGCGCGTGCGCGCGGCGCTCTGAAGCGGCCTGCCGCTGCACCCCAACCCGACACAGGAACAGGAGACGCCGATGCTTGACCACAGGACCCCGGCCCTCGCCGCCGCGGTAGTTGCGCTAGTCTGCACTCTCGCCGGGCCCGCCCACGGCGGCCCGGAGGAAGACGCGGTGGAGGCGGTCATCCGCGGGCTGCAGAGCGACTGGAACGCGGCGGACATGACCGCCTACCTGGACGCCTACGGCAAGGGGGACGACATGCGCCTGGTCTACGGCAAGACCTGGCTCGCCGGCTGGGACGCCGTGAACCGCATGTTCCGCGAGACCTGGCCGGACGAGCATCGCATGGGCAAATTCACCATCGATGCCATGGAGGTAAGGCTGCTTACCGCCGAGGTGGCCGTGGCCACGGGTTCGTTCGAGCACGTATTCCCCCACGAGACGATCCGGGGTGCCTTCACCCACGTGCTCGAGAAGACGCCCGACGGGAGCTGGGAGATCGAGCACGAACACACCTCCCGCGGCGAGACGATCGTGCACGAAGAGGCCCTCCACGACGCCGGGCACGGGAGCGCCGACGAGGACCGCTGAGGCGGACTATTCCTCCACCGTCAGCGCCTCCTCGAGCTGCGCCCAGTCGTAGTAGTCGCGCCACGCCTGCACCTCGCCGTCGGCGATCTCCAGCACGCCGACGACCGGCACGCGGGAATGCTTGCCCTTGTAGACGAAGTCGTCGACCCGCTCGAGGAACACGACG
>CAYQZN010000585.1:0-1153 GCA_964421805.1 uncultured Woeseiaceae bacterium | reverse complement strand
CGGCGGCCAGCACGGTGGGCAGGGCGCTGGCCGAGGTATGCACGATGCTCTCGCCATGGGTGTCGTCGAAGTCCAGCCCGTGGATCAGGAAGCCGTTGGCGATGGCCGCGTCCCGCATCGCGAAACGCTCCGGGCGGCCGATGACCGGGTAGTCGCCAGCCCCCGCCATGCTGCCTATTGCCGCCAGGCCGCGGCGGGCGAAGGGATAAGTGGTGGCGGCGAGTGCGACGCCCAGCGCATCCAGGATATGCAGGCAGGCCCGCTCCGCGACCTCTCCGGGGATGCGGGCGTGGTCGAGGCCGAGGGCGAACTCGGCCAGTCTGGATGCGGCGTCGGTCATGAAATTCTGATGTAGGAGGGCCTTCAGGCCCGATAGCGAATCGGGGCTAAAGCCCCTCCTACATCCATTTTTGCTGGAGCTTTCTCAGCACCTCGGCGCCCGGGCCGAGCTTGTCGTAGGGGATCGAGTTCAGCGGCTCCTCCACCGTGTTGCCGACCGCGTGCATGTCGCCCTTGCGCTCGTGGATGTAGAGCAGCCCGGTGACCACCTCGCCCCGGTTGGCATGATCCCGGAGGAACGAGAACGCCTTCGCGCGGCTGGTAGGATCGTATTCCTTGTCCACCTTCTTCAGCACGACGCGGCTGCCGTCGTGGAGTTCCACCGGCATGGCCTCGCCCTCCTCGTAGGCCGTCTTGATCTCCTCGGCCGGCGGGATGAAGTCGGTGCCCACCACCTGGTGGAAGTACTTGCGGGTGTGCGAGTAGCTCTTGGTGGAGCCCACGTGGTCGTTGAAGGTGACGCAGGGGCTGATGACGTCCAGCAGCGCGAAGCCCCGGTGGGTGAGCGCGCCCTTGATCAGCGGCACCAGCTGTTTTTTGTCGCCGGAGAAGCTGCGGGCGATGTAGGTGGCGCCGGTGGCCAGCGCCAGCAGACACGGGTCGATGGGCGGCTGCTGGTTCTCCTCGCCCTTCTTGGCCTTCGACCCCACGTCCGCGGAGGCGGAGAACTGGCCCTTGGTGAGGCCGTACACGCCGTTGTTCTCGATGATGTAGCACATGTTGAGATTGCGGCGGATGGCGTGGGTGAACTGGCCGAGGCCGATGGACAGCGAGTCGCCGTCGCCGGAGACACCCAGGTAAACCAGGTCCTTGT
>CAYQZN010000584.1:0-1161 GCA_964421805.1 uncultured Woeseiaceae bacterium | reverse complement strand
TTGCGACAACAGCCGGTTGCAGCCTGAACCCCTTCGCCGACGACGCCGACGCGCCACTCGCCCCGGTGACGCCGGCAGCGAGCTCGGAGTCCGGCGGGCCCGTCTCGCTGGAGCCGCGTCGCAGCGCGGACGCCGAGGTGGTCGAACGGCGGGCCGAGCCCGCACCGCCGCCTGCGCCGCAGGACGTGCCGCTGGCGCCGAATGCGCCCGAGCGCTACGTGGTGAAGAAGGGCGACACCCTGTGGGACATCTCGGAGATGTTCCTGCGCGACCCCTGGTTCTGGCCGGAGATCTGGCAGGTGAACCCGCAGGTCGAGAACCCGCACCTCATCTATCCCGGCGACGTGCTGTCGCTGGTCTACATTGACGGGCGCCCCCGCATCATGCTGGAGCGCGGCATCCAGGCCGAGCGGCTGAGCCCGCAGATCCGCGCCACGCCGCTGGACCAGGCCATCACCACCATCCCCTACGAGCAGATCGCCGCCTTCCTCACCCGCGGCGCGGTGCTGGAGAAGGGCGAGGCGGACGCGCTCCCCTACATCCTGGCGAGCCGGGGCGATCACCTGATCGCCGGCGCCGGCAACGACGTCTACGTGCGCGGCGACATCGAGGGCGTGGGCTCGCGCTACAGCGTGCTGCACGTCGACGAGCCGCTGGTGGACCCGGACGACGACAAGGTGGTGGGCTATCAGGCCATCTACGTGGGCCAGGGCCAGGTGGACCGCGCCGGCGATCCCTCCACCGTGCATCTCCTGAAGACCAGCCGGGAGGCGCTGTCCGGCGACCGCCTGATGCGCCAGGAGATCGAGATTCCGCTGAATTTCTTCCCGAAGCCGCCGGATACGGACATAGACGGCCGCATCATCTCGGTAGTAGATGGTATTTCGCTGATCGGGCAGTACCAGGTCATCGTCATCAACCGCGGCGCCCGCAACGGGCTGGCGCCCGGCGACGTGCTCAGCGTGCTGACGGCCGGCGAGACGGTGCGTGACCGCTTTGCCAGGACGGGCGGGTTCGGTCTGCTCGGCGGCGAGAAGGTGAAGCTGCCGGACGAGCCGGCGGGCAACGTGATGGTGTTCAAGGTGTACGACCGCATCGCCTACGCTCTCGTCATGACGGCGGAGAGCGAGATGCGGGTGCACGATATAGTACGTAACCCCT
>CAYQZN010000583.1:0-1165 GCA_964421805.1 uncultured Woeseiaceae bacterium | reverse complement strand
TGTAGGAGGTGCTGGTAGGAGGGTCTGGTAGGAGGGGCTTTAGCCCCGATTCATTCAAAATAATCGGGCCTGAAGGCCCTCCTACCGGGGTCCTAGACGCTTACGGGTACCTGCCGGCGCGTGTGCCAGACGAATCCGAGAGCAAGCAGGCCGGCGCCCAACAAACCTAGCGAGCCCGGCTCGGGTACCGAAACGGCGCAAGCGTCGTTGGTCGCGACGCTCATGTCACCGATACCCCAGACGAAGTCCGGATCGATAACGACGCTCGTTAGCTTCGCACAGTTGCCAGTGTCCTTCAGAAGAACACCATACATGGGAGAGACCCCATGCTTAATGCCGGTGAATGTGCCGCTGTAGAGCTCTTGCCCTTGACCGCCCGAATCCGTGTAATAGGCCCGAATCCACGCCTGCGCATTCGTGTTTGCACCGATTCGGACAGTAAATGCAGTCACGAAGAGATCGTCAAACGTGACGACCATAGTATTGGTCTCCGTCGTAAAGACCGAACCAACGCCAGCCCACCATGAAGGGTTACCCGAGTCCGACAACGGATCTTCGTTGTAGTCGTGGAACCCAAGAGAACCACTACCGAATTCTGCCTCGGTGAGATCGCCCTCTCCAAGAGCCACCGGAAACAAGTCGTCACCAAATTCCGGGTTCTTGACGATCGCAACATCGTCATTCTCTTCAATGATGATCGGATCAGCTGCCAGGGGAGCTGCATTCAAAGCAACCGCCAGACAGACAAGCAACGGGATTCCAGCACGCGAGGTTTGCACTTTACGAACTCCTAGAGGATGTTGGCTGCATGCATATAAGCAGCTTTCATGCCAACAACAAAGTCTTTACAAGTTAGCACCTTAGGCGCTCACTCTACTGTGGCATGTAAAGACAACCGACAGGGCCGCGAGACGGTTTGCCCCACATGCACTGGGCCGTTCGCGTTATGTACAGAGCGCACAACGGAGGCCGCGGTCGGGCCTGAAGGCCCTCCTACAGCCGGTTCGTCAGCCGCTTTTCTTCCGCGCGAAGCCGTCCGCCGAAAGACCGTATTTATCCAGCAGGTCGTACAGCGTCGGCCGGGTAATGCCCAGCAGTTCCGCCGACCGAGAGATGTTGCCGTAGGTCTGGATCAGCGCCAGCCGGATCGCCTTCGTCTCGGCCT
>CAYQZN010000582.1:0-1169 GCA_964421805.1 uncultured Woeseiaceae bacterium | reverse complement strand
TCTTGCCGGAGCCGGTGACGCCGAGCAGGATCTGGCGGGCGAGCCCGTCCCGCACCCCCTCCACGAGTGAGCGGATCGCGGCCGGCTGGTCGCCGGCGGGTTCGTAGTTCGAAGCCAGTGTAAAGCGTCGTTCGGACATCGCTCGAGTAGGGAAAGCTATGAATATGGGCCCGGATTGCCACGATCGCCACGATCGCCAGCAGCGCCAGGGTCAGCAGCGTCGCCGTCCCGGTTGGGGGCCTGGCCGTGTTCCAGTAACATTCGGCGGAGAATCTCGCCCGGAGGCAAACCGTTGAGTCTAACAGTTTCGAGCCGGCTGAGCCGGGTGCGCCCTTCGCCCACCATGGCCGTCACCGCCCTCGCCGCCGAGCTCCGCGCCGCCGGCCGGGACGTCATCGGACTCGGCGCCGGCGAACCGGATTTCGACACGCCGGAGCACATCCGCGAGGCGGCCATCGAGGCGATCCGCGCGGGCCGTACCCGCTACACCGCGGTGGACGGCATCGAGGAACTGCGGGAAGCGGTGGCGGAGAAGTTCCGCCGCGACAACGGGCTGGAGTACGCGGCGGACCGCGTGATCGTCTCCGGCGGCGCGAAACAGATCTGCTACAACGTCTGTCAGGCGGTGCTGGACCCGGGCGACGAGGCCGTCATCCAGGCGCCCTACTGGGTCTCCTACCCGGACATGGTGCGTCTGGCGGCCGGCGAGCCGGTCATCGTGGAGACCAATCTCGAGAGCGGCTTCCGGATGCGGCCGGAGCAGCTGGAGGCCGCCATCACGCCCCGCACCCGCCTGGTGATCCTGAACAGTCCGGGCAATCCCAGCGGCGCCGGCTACGGCCGTGAGGAGCTGGCCGCGCTGGGCGAGGTGCTCGCCGGCCACCCGGACATCGTCGTGGCCACGGACGAGATTTACGAGCACATCTGGTGGGCGGACGAGCCGTTCACCTCGTTCGCCGAGGCCTGCCCGGCGCTGCTCGAACGCACCGTGACCATCAACGGCGTCTCCAAGTGCTACGCCATGACCGGCTGGCGGATCGGCTACGCGGCCGGGCCGGCGACCCTGATCGGTGCGATGAAGAAGATCCAGAGCCAGAGCACCTCGAACGCCTGCACGGTCTCCCAGTACGCCGCGCTGGCCGCCCTGACCGGCGACCAGTCCTGCGTCG
>CAYQZN010000581.1:0-1169 GCA_964421805.1 uncultured Woeseiaceae bacterium | reverse complement strand
CTCGTCATGACGGCGGAGAGCGAGATGCGGGTGCACGATATAGTACGTAACCCCTCCTGACGCCAGACACGGCAACGGCCGGCGTCCGCGAGGGCGCCGGCCGTTTCTTTTTTGACGTGCCGGCACAGCGGAGCCGGACATGGACGAAGAGACAGAAGCCTGGGCACGTCTGGCCGAGGCCCCCGGGCTGGGTGCGGCCGAGGCGGCCGCGCTCGTCGAGAGCTTCGGCTCGGCCGGCCGGGTGGTGGCTGCGGGACGCGGCGCGCTCGCCTCCCGCGGCCTCGATGCGGAGACGATCGAGGGACTGGTCGCGCCGCCGGCGGAGCGCATGGAGCGCATCGCCGGCTGGCTCGCCGAGCCTGGGCATCATCTGCTCGGCCGGCACTCGGCCGACTATCCCGCGCTGCTCGCGGAAGCCGCCGGCGCGCCGCTCGTCCTCTACGTCAACGGCGACCCCGGGCTCCTGTCCATGCCGCAGCTGGCGATAGTCGGCAGCCGCAATCCCACCCGCGGCGGCGAGCGTACCGCATTCGAGTTCGCCGCCCATCTCGCCGCCAGCGGTCTTACCATCACCAGCGGACTCGCCACGGGCGTCGACACCGCCGCCCACGAAGGCGCCCTGTCGGCGGGCGGCAGCACCATCGCCGTGCTGGGCACCGGCATCGACCGGGTCTATCCCGCCGCCAACCGGGAACTCGCGCACCGCATCGCCGGGCGGGGCGCCCTGGTGAGCGAGTTCCCGCTGGGTTCGCCGCCGGAGGCCTGGCACTTCCCGCGCCGCAACCGGATCATCAGTGGCATGAGCCTGGGCACGCTGGTGGTGGAGGCCGCGCAGCGCAGCGGCTCGCTGATCACCGCCCGCCTGGCCGCCGAACAGGGCCGCGAGGTGTTCGCCATCCCGGGCTCCATACATAACGCGCTGGCCCGCGGCTGCCACCGCCTGATCCGCGACGGCGCCCGGCTGGTGGAGTCCGCCGACGACATCTTCGCCGAGCTCGCACCCCTCGCCGGCGCGTTGGGCACGCGCCTCGGGGAACCCCCGTCGGGCGCCGATTCCGGGGCCGCCGGCGCGGCCGGAACGCAGCGCGACGGGGATTACGACAAACTGCTGGAAGCCCTCGCGTGGGAGCCCGTGGACATGGATACGTTGATCGAACGGTCCGGATTGA
>CAYQZN010000580.1:0-1171 GCA_964421805.1 uncultured Woeseiaceae bacterium | reverse complement strand
TCCTGCGCACGAAGACGCCGGGCATGAACCCGGAACTCACCTTCGCGCTGAAGCTCGAGGGCATGCTGCGGCTGTGCCTGATCGCCGCCGAGGGCGCGCTGGCCCGCACCGAGAGCCGCGGCGCCCACTACCGCACCGACTTTCCCCGCCGCAACGACACCGACTGGCTGAACCGCACGCTGGCCCGCTGGCCCGACGGCGCGGACGAACCCGTACTGACCTACGAGCCGGTGGGGCTCATCGATCTGCCGCCTGGCCACCGCGGCTACGGCAGCGACGATCGTGTGGCGATGAGCGAATCCATAGAGACCTATAACGATACCGTGGCCGCCACCCAGACCGCGGAGGGCCGCCTGCCCACCCGCGAGAAGCCCGGCAGCCGCATGAACTGGGGACACTGGAAGCAGACCGGAGTGAGCGCATGAGCGAGCAGACCGCACGAGCCGCAAGCCGGGGCCGGCGGCTGACCTTCGAGATCTTCCGCTACAACCCGGAAGACCCCGCCTCCGAGCCCCACATCGATACCTTCGAACTGGACGAGGCGCCCTACATGTCGCTGTTCCTCGCGCTGAACGAGATTCGCGAGAAGCAGGATCCGAGCCTGCAGTTCGACTTCGTCTGCCGCTCGGCCGTGTGCGGCTCCTGCGCGATGATGGTGAACGGCCGACCGGCGCTCGGCTGCCGCACGCTGACCCGGGACCTGCCCGAAATCATCCGCCTCTATCCCCTGCCCGTCTTCAAGCTGGTCGGCGATCTGTCGGTCGATACCGGCACCTGGTTCCGCCAGATGGCGGAGCAGGTGGAGAGCTGGGTGCATGCGCGCCTGCCCTTCGACGAGAACGCCGTCGAGGAGCGCATGGACGACGACGTTGCCCAGGCCATCTACGAGGCGGACCGCTGCATCGAGTGCGGCTGCTGCATCGCTGCCTGCGGCGTCGCCAACGTGAACGGCGATTTCGCCGGGCCGGCCGGCCTGAACCGGGTGGCGCGTTTCATGCTGGACCCCCGGGATACCCGCGAGGACGCGGACTGGTTCGAGGTGGTCGCCAACGAGGACGGCGTGTTCGGCTGCCTCGGGCTGATGGCCTGCCAGGACATCTGCCCGAAGGAACTCTCCCTGCTCGAGGTCTACAGCTTCCTGCGGCGCAAGATGCTGGGGGCGGGACTGGCG
>CAYQZN010000579.1:0-1173 GCA_964421805.1 uncultured Woeseiaceae bacterium | reverse complement strand
AGGCGTCGCGAAGCTCCGCGATGACGTCGTCGCCGACTCCTGCCGCCCGCGACATCGGGGCGTAGGTGTCGGTATCCGGTTCGCCCGGCACCAGACGGTCGCGGCCGTCCCAGACGAGGCGGGCGGAGGCAACCAGTCGGGCGCTTTCGCCGAGTGCGGTCTCGACGGCCGGCTCCAGCTCCAGGCGGGTGGTCAGGGTGTCGTCCGTGCTCGTCGCATGGCCGTAGTGCAGCGCCGCGCGGAGTTCCGCGTTGCCGGCGCCGTGGGCCGTGCCGGTCAGGACGAGCAGTGCGAGCAGGGGCAGGTATCTCATGGCCGTGTCCATTGCCACCTCCCTAGTAGCCCGCGAGCCCGCGCTGGAGGCTGCCTTGCCGGAACAGGTGCCCCGGGAGGTCGTCGAGATACTCGACGGTCTCGAAGTCGAAGACGGTCCGCGACTCCGTCTGGTGATTGACCGCCTCGATGCGAGTGGCCGTCCAGTAGCCGTCGATGTTCTCGACCGCTGGGACGGTGACGGTCTTCAGCGGTTGGCCGTCGACGTCGGTGAAGTCGATCGACAGCGGCAGCCAGGTGGTCGCATCGATGACGGCCGAGAAGCCGCCGTAGCCGAGCTCCTGCGCGATGGTCTCGGTGCGCGGCGTGCCGGAAAGGCGGTGGCGCACGCCGGCCTCCGTTTCCTCGCGGCCTTCATAACGGAACTCGTAGTCTGCGAGGTCGAACTTGAGCTCCGATTGCATGTCGCCGTAGCTGAAGTCCGTGCTCTGGAACGATTCCCTTCGCTCGCCTGCGGAAATGCGGCGCGTCTTGCGCGTGGCGGGACTATGGAGCCAGCGATCGTCCTCGGCGCCCTCGGCGTGAATGTCGTGGACGAGGAACGCAGTCCCCCGGCCCATCTTCGGCGCCGTGTAGGTGATGCGCGTACGCCGCGCCTGCTCATCGTTGAGCTTCATGATCACCGCGGTGCGCTCCATATTGCGGCCGCTGCGCGGCTCGACGGTAATATGCACCAGCCGTTCCGTCGCGGTGCCCTCCGGCCGTGCGGCGACCCGCTCGGCAATCTCCCGGCCGGTGGGCGTGTCGGCCCGTGACTCCGCCGGCACCGCGCTGATTGAAACTGCGAGTGCGAGCCCGAGGCTCGCTGCCGCCGCGCCGGTGGACGCCGACGCGGTCCGC
>CAYQZN010000578.1:0-1173 GCA_964421805.1 uncultured Woeseiaceae bacterium | reverse complement strand
GGAACTTGCCGCCGAGGGTGGTGAACCCGATCCGGGTCACGCCCTGATCGGCGTACTGGAAATACAGGCCGTCGCCCTCCCGGTTCCACGCCAGCCCCGAGACGCTGCGATCGAGATCCGGCAGAAGCTCGCGCTTGCCGCCGCCGTCGGTCTCCATGACGTACAGCCTGTCGACCTGGTAGGTCTGCACCTCGTCGTCGTAACCCCGCCATGCGATCAGGCTGCCGTCCGGCGAGACCACGGGTTCGGTATCCGGGCCGTCACGGTCCGTGAGCCGGGTAATCTCGCCGCTCGCCACATCCGCCCGGTAGATATCGGACTCCACGAAATCCAGCTCCCAGTCCGCATTGCGGTTGGCCGAGAACACCAGCGAGTCGCCGCCGGGTGTCCACCGCGGCGTGCCCCTGTGATGGAAGGCGCCGGAGGTCACCTGCCGGGGCGTGCCGCCGTCGGCAGGCAGCACGAAATAGTGGTGGAATCCCGGCTCCAGGTAGCCGCTGCCATCGCTCTCGTAGGTCACCCGGGTCGTGACCCTGGGCGGTTCCGCCCATGCGGCGCCTTCGGGCTTCGATGGCGGCTCCACCAGCGACGGCGGCTCGGCCGGCACCCGCATGGAGAAGGCCAGCCAGGCGCCGTCCGGCGACCAGCTCAGCCCGGACGGGCTCGTCTCCAGTTGCGTCAGGCTCGCGCGCTTGCCCGATTCCAGCCAGTAGACGAAGATCTCGCCGCCGTCCTCGCCGGCCTCCGCCACGTAGGCGATCCGCGTGCCGTCCGGCGACCAGACCGCGCCCGACTCGTTGCGCGCGTCGCCGGTCAGGGGTTCGTGCCGGTCGCCGTCGGTCGCCGCGAGCCAGAGCCGGCCGACGGGTTCGTCGGCCATGATGTCCATGCCGTTGCGCACGTAGACGATATGCTCGCCGTCGGGCGCAATCTGCGGGTCCGAAGCCCACTCCAGCTCGAATACGTCCATGCGCCCGAACGGGCGCTCCGGTGCGGCCACGGCGACCACTGCGAGCAGCAGGGTCGCAGCCGCGAAGATGGCATCGGCTGGTCTCGTCATCGGTTCTGGTCTCCTCCGGTTCTCCGCGGCAAATCGCCGGAAACGGGGCACATGATAACCGCTGTGTCGCCGGGCCGAAGCGCAGGGCGCTACACTGGCGAGACAGATGCGCG
>CAYQZN010000577.1:0-1174 GCA_964421805.1 uncultured Woeseiaceae bacterium | reverse complement strand
GCGTCGCCTGGCGCTACGGGCTCGCGAACGTCGCCCGCCGCGGCGGCGACAGCGCCGTGCAGGTGGTGGCGTTCGGCCTCGGGCTGATGGTCCTGCTGCTGCTGACCCTGGTCCGCAACGATCTGCTGAGCGGCTGGCGCGCCACTCTCGACGAGGACGCGCCGAATCATTTCCTGATCAACATCCAGCCGGACGACCGGGCGAGCGTTGCCGACATCCTCCGCGGCGCCGGCATCGAGCAGCCGGAGTTCGTGCCGCTGGTGCGCGCACGGCTGACGGCCATCGACGGCACCCCCATCGGCGAGATCACGTTCGAGGACGAGCGGGGCCGGGGTATGTCGGAGCGGGAGCAGAATCTCTCGTTCACCGGCGATCTCTCCGCCAGCAACCGGGTGGTGGCGGGCAGCTGGTGGCCGCCCGGCTACGACGGACCGCCGCTGGTCTCCATGGAAGCGGATGCCGCCGAAGAGCTCGGCGTGGGCCTGGGCGACGAGCTCTCCTACCTGGTGGCGGGCGAGCCTCTCAGCGCCGAGGTGGCGAGCATCCGCGAGATCCAGTGGGACTCGTTCGAGCCCAACTTCTTCATGGTGCTCTCGCCGGGGGCGCTGGAAGGCTACCCGAAAACCTATATCTCCAGTTTCTATATCGACCCGGACAACAAGGGCGTGCTGCTGGAGCTGGTGCGCAGCCATCCCAGCATCTCGGTCATCGACATCCAGGCGCTCATCGCCCAGGTGCGGGGCGTCATCGACAAGGCCGCCCTGGCGGTGCAGTACGTCTTCCTGTTCACCCTGCTGGCCGGGCTGGTCGTGCTGTTCGCCGCGGTCCAGGCCACGCTGGACGAACGCCGCTACGAGAGCGCGCTGCTGCGCACCTTCGGCGCGAAGCGCCGCACGGTGATGGCGGGACTCGCCTCGGAGTTTCTGGCGCTGGGACTGCTCGCCGGCGTATTCGCAGCGGCGGGCGCCACCGTCCTCGGCATGCTGGCGGCAAAACGGCTCTTCGACCTCGACTACACCGTAGACCCGGTGCTGTGGGCGGCCGGTATGGTCGCCGGCATGCTGCTGGTGGGCATCAGCGGCACGCTGGCCGCGCGCAGCGCGGTGAACGCGCCGCCGGTCAACACACTGCGCCGCGCGTAACCCACGTAGGAGGGCCTTCAGGCCCGATCCCG
>CAYQZN010000576.1:0-1179 GCA_964421805.1 uncultured Woeseiaceae bacterium | reverse complement strand
CGCCCGAGTTCCTCTCCACCCACCCCTCCAGCGAGGACCGCATCGACAAGCTGGTCGCGCACTACCCGGTGGCGCTGAAGCTGTATAACGATGCCCGTGCCGCCGGCAAAGCGCCCGATTGCGGCGCGCCGCCGGCCATCGAGAAGCCGGAGTCCTGACCCGGGGCGTGCTGGTCCGCGCGACCGATACCGGCCTCGCCTGCGCGGCCGGCGGCTTCCACATCGACCCCTGGCGTCCGGCGCGGACCGCGCTGATCACCCATGCCCACGCCGATCACGCGCGGCCGGGCTCGCAGGTCTATTACGCTGCCGCGCCCGGCGTCGGTCTGCTGCGCAAGCGCCTCGGCGTCGAGGCCGACATCCGCGCCGTCGGCTGGGGCGAGCGCATCGCATTCGGCGACACCACGGTGTCTTTCCATCCCGCCGGGCACGTGCTCGGCTCCGCCCAGATCCGTATCGAGGGCGAGGAGGGCGTCTGGGTGGTGTCCGGCGACTACAAGCGGGACCCGGACCCGACCTGCGCGCCGTTCGAGGTGGTGTCCTGCGACACCTTCATCACCGAGGCCACCTTTGCGCTGCCCGTATATCGCTGGAAGCCGGGCCGCGAGACCGCGGCCGAGATCCACGACTGGTGGCAGGGCAACGCGGCCTCCGGGCGGCCGTCGGTGCTGTTCTGCTACGCGCTCGGCAAGGCCCAGCGGGTGCTGGCCGAGCTGACCGCGTACACGGAGCGGCCGGTATACGTGCACGGCGCCGTCGACGCGCTGGTCGAGGTCTACCGCGAGGCGGGCGTGGCCATGCTGCCGACCGAGAAAGTGGATCTGCGCCGCAAGGGGGACTATGCCGGCGAGCTCGTCATCGCACCGCCCGGGGCGGCGGGCAGCACCTGGATGCGCCGCTTCCGCCAGGCCAGCACCGGCTTTTGCTCGGGCTGGATGCGCATCCGCGGCCAGCGCCGCCGGCGCGGTTACGACCGGGGCTTCGTGCTCTCGGATCACGCGGACTGGCCGTCGCTGCTCAGGACCATCGAGGAGACCGGTGCCGCACGTGTGCTGGCCACCCACGGCCACACGGATGCGCTGGTGCGCCTGCTGCGGGAACGGGGCGTCGATGCGGCCGCGCTGGAGACACTGTACGAGGGCAGCGGCGATGACCAGTAACGGTCCACACCGGGGGCGCC
>CAYQZN010000575.1:0-1181 GCA_964421805.1 uncultured Woeseiaceae bacterium | reverse complement strand
GCGCTCGTCGCGGGGATGCGGGTGCCCACGAGTCCCTGTACCGGGCGCTGGCGCCGGCCGTGTACACGCTGGCCCTGCGGCTGGTGAAGGCGCCGGCCGCCGCGGAGGACATGCTGCAGGAGACCTTCATCGAGGTGATGCGCAGCCTGCCCGGTTACCGGGGCGACGCCTCGCTGGCCACGTGGGTGCGCCGTATCGCCGTGAGCAAATGCCTGATGCATCTGCGTTCGGCGTGGCACCGGCGCGCCGGCGAGCTCGGCGACGGCGACGACCCGGTGGACGGCGGTGCGCCGGTGGCCGACTCGGTGGGCCTGCGCATGGATCTGGAGGCGGCGCTGGCCAGTCTCCCGGCCGAGAGCCGGGTGGTGGTCTGGCTGCACGACGTCGAGGGCTACACCCACCGGGAGATCGCGATGGTGATGCAGAAGACCGAGAGCTATTCCAAGTCCCAGCTGTCCCGCGCCCACCGACGGCTGCGCGGTCTGCTGGAAGGCGGCGCCGGCGAGGCCGGCGATGCGATGAGCCGGGTGACCGGGGTGCTGCCGGGAGGTTGAAGATGTACGAAGAGTCGCGCATGGAGACGGGCCGGGACCCGACGGAGGCGCTGCGGCGGCTGCCGCAGCACGAGCCGCCCCGCGGCGCATGGCGGCAGATCCGCTGGCGGGCCGAGCGCGAGGGGCTGTTGAGGCCGCGGCGGCGGCGCGTGCGGCGGGACCTGGAATGGCTGGCTGCCGGCGCGGTGGCCGCGACGGTGGTCTTCGCGCTGCTGGACCTGCCGCTGTCGGGGACTTCGCCCGGCGAGGATCCGGTTCCGGTCGACGAGGCCGGTTTCGCCGCCACCCCGGCGGAGAACGACGCCAGCCTGGGCAGCCTGATGGCCCGTTCCCGCCTGCTGGAGGAGGCGCTGCGCGCGGCTCCCGAGACACCGCGGGTGATGCGCGCCAGCACCGCGAGCACGATCGCGACGCTGGAGGACCGCATTGCCATGATCGACCAGCAACTGAGTTTTCCGGAGCGCCCGCTGAGCGAGGCCGAGGCCAGGGCGCTGTGGCGCGAGCGGGTGCAGCTGATGGATTCACTGGTGCAGCTGCGTTATGCGCAGGCACGCAGGGTGGTGCTTTGAACCGGCCGCGGTCGCGGCAGGCGAAACGGCAAGCCGCACCATTGCGACCTATTGGCGA
>CAYQZN010000574.1:0-1190 GCA_964421805.1 uncultured Woeseiaceae bacterium | reverse complement strand
TCAAGATCAAGATCGAGGGCAAGATCCGGCCGGTGAACAAGCTCGAGCTGACGCCGAAGATGGTGAAGCAGGCCGCGCTGGAGCTGATGAACGAGGAACAGCTCGAGGTCTTCTCCCGCGAGATGGAGATCGATTTCGCCCTGTCCGAGCCCGGCGTGGGGCGCTTCCGCGTCAACGTGTTCCAGCAGCGGGGCAACGTCGGCATGGTGCTGCGCTTCATCACGGCCGATCTGCCGACGTTCGAGCAGCTCGAGTTGCCGGACGTCCTGGAGGATCTGGTCATGCTCAAGCGCGGCCTGATCCTGATGGTGGGCGCCACCGGCAGCGGCAAGTCGACGACCCTGGCAGCCATGGTGAATCACCGCAACGAGAACACCTCGTCGCACATCATCACCATCGAGGACCCGATCGAGTTCCTGCACCCGAACAAGAAGTCCATCGTCAACCAGCGGGAAGTGGGCATGGACACCATTTCCTATGCCCGCGCCCTGAAGAGCGCGATGCGCGCGGCGCCCGACGTGGTGCTGATCGGCGAGATCCGTGACCGGGAATCGATGCAGGCGGCGCTGGACCTCGCCGGCACCGGCCAGCTCGCCATCGCGACGCTGCACTCGAACAACGCGCCGGAGACGCTGGACCGCATCATCAACATGTTCGCCATGGAGCAGCACAATCAGGTGTTCATGGACCTATCGCACTACCTGCGTGCCATCATCTCCCAGCGCCTGGTGCGCGACCGTGAGGGCAAGCGCGTGGCCGCCGTGGAGGTGATGCTGAACTCGCCGCACATCGCGGAACTGATCATGAAGGGCGATATCTCCGCGGTGAAGGAAGCCGTAAAAGACTCCAACGAGCGGGGCATGCAGACCTACGACGAGGCTCTGCTCAAGCTCTACCGCGACGGGCGCATCACGCTGGAGGAGGCGCTCGCCAACGCGGATTCCCGCAGCAATCTGGAAGCCAAGATCAACTTCGGTTGATTGTCTTTCTTTCATGGCCGTCCTGCGGGGGTATCCATCTTGCTCCCGACAAAAGGTCGCGGCGATGGATACCCCCGCATGACGGCCGCCTCTTGGTGGCGGTAAGGGGCTGCCAGTCAGAGACGTGACTGATGGGTGCCAGGCCTATCGGCTACGGGCCCGTCAGCGGGTGGGTCAGGGTTGCGGGGTCGTCCGGGCCGACTGGAGCCA
>CAYQZN010000573.1:0-1196 GCA_964421805.1 uncultured Woeseiaceae bacterium | reverse complement strand
AGATGTACTGGGGCGCCGACCGCATCGACCAGATGTGGCGGACGCTCGAGCGTGAACGCCAGGAGGAACGATGAGCGAGAGAGTCTACGTGCTGGGCGGCTACCAGACCGATTTTGCCGCCAACTGGGCCCGCAACGGGGACGAGTTGTTCGACGCCTTCGCGCATACCGTGCGCACCGGCGTCGATACCGCGGGCATCGAGCCCGAGGAGATCGAGGTGGCCCACGTCGGCAACTTCGCCGCCGAGCTGTTCTGCAAGCAGGGCCATCTCGGCGGCTTCTTCGCCGCGCTGCACCCGGCCTTCTCCGGCAAGCCCGCCTCCCGCCACGAGGCGGCCTGCGCCTCGGGCAGCATCGCGCTCCTGTCCGCCGCCGCGGACATCGAGGCCGGCCGCTACAACCTGGCCGCCGTGATCGGCATCGAGCAGATGCGCAACGTGCCCGGCCAGACCGCCGCGGATCTCATCGGCGGCCCGGCCATGTGGAGCGGCCACGAGTGCACGGACGTGGAGTATCCCTGGCCACACCTCTTCAGCGAACTGGCGGACGAGTACGACCACCGCTACGGCCTGAAGCAGGAACACCTGGCCGGCATCGCGAAGAACAACTTCGACAACGCGCGACGCAATCCGAACGCCCAGACCCGGCGCTGGCAATTCACCGACGCGAGCTTCGCCGAGGACGACGAGGCCAACCCGGTCATCGAAGGGCGCATGCGCAAGCAGGACTGCGGCCAGATCACCGACGGCGCCGCCATCGTCTTCCTCGCCGGCGCCGAGAAGGCGGCGGAATATGCGAAGCGCCACGGCATGAGTCTGGACGATCTGCCCTGGATAAGGGGCTGGGGCCACCGCACGGCGCCCATCACTTATCAGCAGAAGATCGACGAGAGCAGGGACGCGCCGTACATCTTCCCCCACGTCCGCGGCGCCATCACCGACGCGTTCGGCCGCGCCGGCATCGAGGGCGTAGACCAGCTCGACGGCATCGAGACTCACGATTGTTTCACCAGCACCGAATACATGGCCATCGACCACTTCGGCATCACGGCCCCGGGCCAGAGCTGGCAGGCGGTGGAGAACGGCGACATCGCCCTCGGCGGGCGTATCCCGGTGAATGCCAGCGGCGGTCTGATCGGACTCGGCCATCCGGTGGGCGCCACCGGCGTGCGGATGATGCTGGACAGCTACAAGCAGG
>CAYQZN010000572.1:0-1199 GCA_964421805.1 uncultured Woeseiaceae bacterium | reverse complement strand
CGAAGCCTGCCGGCCGGGGTCACAGCTGACATGACGGAACGCTCCCGCAACAAGAACCGCGCGGGCCTCGTGGCCCTCATGGTGGCGGTCCTAGGCTCGACCCTGGGCTCGACCGGCTGTGCCTCGCTGGTATCCTCGGCCGCGTCCGGGTTCGCAGACAACCTGAGTTCGGCCGTGCTGAACCAGACGGACCCGGAGACGGTGCGTGACGGCGCGCCGGCCTATCTGCTGCTGCTGGACAGTCTGGTGGAGGGTAATCCCGACGACCCCGCCGTGCTGCAGGCGGCCGCCGAACTCTATGCCTCCTACGGCGCGGTCTTCGCCGACGACCCGCAGCGTGCCAGACGCCTCACCGAGCGCGCCCGTACCTATGGCGAGCGCTCCCTGTGCATCGAATACCGGCCCGCCTGTGGCTGGGACGACCAGGACTACGACGCCTTCGAGGAGACCCTGGACGGGCTGAAGCCGGGCGACGCCGACGCGCTCTACAGCTACGCGCTGTCTTCGCTGGCCTATATCCGCGCCCACAGCGACGACTGGAACTCGCTGGCCGAGCTGCCCCGGATGGAGGCCGTGCTGGAGCGACTGCTCGTGCTGGACGACGGAGCGTACGACGCGCAGCTCTATACCTACCTCGGCATCCTCGCGACGCTTCGTCCGCCGTCTCTCGGCGGCGAACCGGAGCTGGCACGAAACTATTTCGAGCGCGCCATCGAACTCACCGGGGGCAGGGATCTGTCCGTGAAGGTGGAGTACGCCCGGGGTTATGCGCGTCTGCTCTATGAGCGGGATCTGCACGACAGGTTGCTGACCGAGGTGCTCGAGGCCGATCCCGTGGTGCCCGGGTACACCCTTACGAACACGCTGGCCCAGCGCGACGCAGAGGTGCTGCTCGAGAGCGCCGACGCCTATTTCTGAGCCCGGACGCCGAGCGAAGAGCTACTCACAGGGAGTGCAAGCCATGAATGCCAGAATCATCACCCTTATCGCGCTACTGCTGGTCGCCGGGCCGGCGTCCGCCGTCGATCTGAAGATCGCCACCATCGCCCCCGAGGGTTCCACCTGGATGAAAGACATGCGGGCGGCGGCCGCGGAGATCGCCGAGGGCACCGACGGCCGGGTGAACATCAAGCTCTATGGCGGCGGCGTCATGGGCGACGACAAGAAGGTGCTGCGCAAGATCCGCATCGGCCAGCTGC
>CAYQZN010000571.1:0-1200 GCA_964421805.1 uncultured Woeseiaceae bacterium | reverse complement strand
TTCTTTACTAGATCTCGAGGAGACTCGGCACTTTTCAAGCCCGCAGGCCGGCTATTGCCCATGGTCGATCTTCATGAGGACTGATATCCTATCTACACGTTTGTAGAGAATCTTACGAGATACCGAAATGACCACCACCACCCAGATCTCCGCCCACATCTCGAAAGAGACCAAAGCCGAGCTCGAGGCATATGTACGTCAGAAGGGGGTGAAAAAGGCCTTTCTGATCGAGGAGGCGCTGCGGCACCATCTCCAGGCGTTACGGGAGATCCCGGAGGACCTGATGATTCCTTCCAGACTGGTGCTGACGCCCGAGTCGATGGAGCGGGTTGCCGAGCAGATCGAGCGGGATGAAGAGCCTACGGAAGCGCTGAAATCGCTGTTCCGTGACTGACCAAAAACCGGAGGTTCGCGTCCGGCTTTTGCGCACGGACGACGACCGAACCGGCTTCGGCAGCGGCAATATTGAGCTCGACCGCTTCTTCCGCCGCTACGCCGGTCAGAATCAGTTTCGTCACCACGTCGGCAGCACCTACATTGCCGTCCACGGCAGTGCGATCGCCGGCTTCGCGACCGTCTCCATGGCGGAGCTGACCGCGGAGAAGCTCACGAACAAGCTCCGACGACGCCTACCCGGCTATCCGATGCCGGCGCTCCGTCTGGCGCGGCTGGCGGTGGACCGGCGCTGGCAGGGACGCGGCGTCGGCAGACTGCTGCTCCGTTCAGTGCTCGAGCTGGCGCTCGAGATGCGAGACCGCGTAGGGTGCATTGGCGTCGTCGTGGACGCGAAGGCAGACGCTGCCCCTTTCTACGCCTCTCTTGGCTTCGAGAGGCTCGAGCTCGCCAGCGGCGGCCTCGGCGATCGGCCCGCGCCCGAGGTGTTGTTTCTGGCGATCGGGGTGATCTCGGCCGGTCGCGGCTAAAGCCGCTCCTACCAGAGGGTCGCGGCTGAAGCCGCTCCTACATTGTTCTACAGGGCGGCTTCTGCTCTTTCGCGGACGTAGTGTCTCAGGGACTCCAGTTCCGCGTCCGTCAGGTCGGCGAATCTCGGCATGCCGTTCGCGGTCAGGGCGCCGCCTCGTACTATGCGGTCGAACAGCTCCGCATCCAGTACCGCCGCCGATGCTCTCAGGTCCGGCGCCGCACCGCCGGCGATGGCCTCCATGCCGTGGCAGGCCCAGCAGTAGCCCTCGATCTGCC
>CAYQZN010000570.1:0-1202 GCA_964421805.1 uncultured Woeseiaceae bacterium | reverse complement strand
GGCGCGTGTCGCCGTCCTCGCGCACGTCGATCTCGGCCTGCTGGGGCCCGGTGATCACCCGTTCCTCCTTGTACAGGCCCTGTTCCTTCAGCTCCTCGGTCGCTTCGGACAGCGATGCCAGAAACGCGTCTTTCACCTCGATACTCCTTGCTTGCGTTGGCCCGGAGTATATCAGCCATGGTCATGGCAGCCTCTGGAGTATGGGCCGGCGAGGCGCGACAATGCGTGCATGGGCGAAGACGCATTGCGTATCGACAAGTGGCTCTGGCATACCCGGTTCTTCAAGACCCGGGGGCTCGCCGCGAAAGCCGTCGCGGGCGGGCACGTGCACGTCAACGGGGAACGGGTGAAGGCGTCGCGCACGGTCCGGGTCGGCGATCGGCTGGAGATCACCCGGGACCGGCTGACCTGGCGTCTGACCGTGCTGACGCTGCCCCCGCGCCGGGGTCCCGCCCGCGAAGCCGAGGCCTGCTACCATGAGGAAGAGGGGAGCCGGCTGGAGCGCGAGGCGCTGATCGAGACGCTGCGCCAGGACCGTCGCGCCATGCCGCGCACCGACGGCCGGCCGGACAAGCACACGCGGCGCGAGCTGCGCCGACTGAATCGCAAGGCCTGAACCGGCCGCTCGCCGGGACGAAGGCCGCGCACGATCGAAGGGCTTCATCGCTAACGGGAAATGAACAGGCAAACCGCAACGGGCGCCGGCCGGCGTCTTCCGGAGCAATCGGCCGCGGCGTCACCGCTGGATCGGGCCATCAACGAGCGCTACCTCACCGACGAGTCGAAGGTGATGGCGGCGCTGCTCGAGCGTGCCGACGCCGGGCCGGCCCTGCGCGAGCGGGTGCGCGAGACGGCGGTCGAACTCGTCGCCCGGGTGCGGGATACGGAACGCCGCCACGGCGGGCTGGATGCCTTCCTGCACAAGTACGACCTGTCGTCCCAGGAAGGCGTGGTGCTGATGTGCATCGCCGAGGCGCTGCTGCGCATTCCCGATGCGGATACGGCCGACCGGCTCATCGCCGACAAACTGACCTCGGGCCGCTGGGAGGAGCATCTGGGCAGCAGCGAATCGCTGTTCGTCAACGCATCCACCTGGGGGCTGATGCTGACCGGCCGCCTCATGCGGCTGGACGAGGCCACCATCCGCAACCCGGCGAAGTTCCTCGGCAAGCTGACCGGCAAGGCGGGCGAGCCCGTGGTGC
>CAYQZN010000569.1:0-1203 GCA_964421805.1 uncultured Woeseiaceae bacterium | reverse complement strand
GGCGCCTCGTGCTTCGGCCCGGCCTACGAGTACGCGTTCATCCTCGAGACGGAGCTCAGGCGGCGCAAGATCCGCGACCGGGTGCCGATGACCTTCGTCACGCCGGAACCCTACATCGGCCATCTCGGCCTGGACGGCGTCGGTGACACCAAGAGCATGCTTGAATCCGAACTGCGCGAACGCCATATCCGATGGGTGACGAATGCGCGCATCGAGGAGGTGACGGACGGTCGCGTCCGGGTGTCGGAGATGGCCTCCGCCGACGAGGTCGGCCGAGAACACGACCTGGACTTCCGCCACGCGATGATCCTGCCCGCGTTCCGCGGCATAGACGCCGTGCGCGACGTCGAGGGGCTGGTCAACCCGCGGGGTTTCGTGGTCATCGACGACTATCAGCGCAACCCGACGTATCCCAACGTCTACGCCATCGGCGTCTGCGTCGCCATCCCGCCGGTGGGTCCCACCACCGTGCCGCTGGGCACGCCGAAGACCGGCTATATGATCGAGTCGATGGCGACGGCCGCCACCCACAATATCGCCGATGCCATGGCGGGCCGTGAGCCGAGCCACCGGGCCACCTGGAACGCGGTTTGCCTGGCGGACTTCGGCGACCGGGGCGTGGCCTTCGTGGCGCTGCCCCAGATCCCGCCGCGCAACACCAACTGGTCCGGCGAGGGCAAGTGGGTGCATCTCGCCAAGGTGGGTTTCGAGAAATATTTCCTGCGCAAGGTACGCCGCGGCCAGACCGAGCCCGTGTATGAGCGGCTCGTGATGCGTCTGCTCGGCGTCGACAAGCTGAGGCAGCCCTCATGAGACAACCCCTGATGCAGCTGGCCACGGGCAAGCCCCGTATCGTCTACGTCCTCACCGTGCTCCTGACGGTGCTGCTCGGATCCCAGATCCCGCGCATCCAGATCGACACTGACCCGGAGAACATGCTGCCGGACGACCAGACGGACCGCGTCTTTCACAACCAGGTGGAGGAGACCTTCCGCCTGCACGACGCGCTGGTGGTCGGCCTCGTCAACACGAGCCATCCCGAGGGCGTCTACAACGTGCAGAGCATGACGGCGCTGCACAGGCTCACCGACGAGATCCTGCAGCTCGACGGCGTGATCCGGCCCGACCTGATGTCGCTGGCCGTCGCGGACAACATCACCCAGGGCGAGCAGGGGCAGCTGCGCTTCGAGTGGATGATGAAGC
>CAYQZN010000568.1:0-1204 GCA_964421805.1 uncultured Woeseiaceae bacterium | reverse complement strand
CATTGCTGCGCTGGCAACATCCCCGTTTCGGCCTGCTGGCGCCCGAGCGCTTCCTGCCCATCCTCGAGTCCAGCGGGCTCATTCACTCGGTGGGCGAATGGATCGTGGCCAACGCCGCCGCGCAGCTGAAAGCCTGGCAGGCCCAGTTCGACCTGCCGGACCTCACGGTGGCGGTGAATCTCTCGCCGGCGCAGCTCGCGCGGGGACGCATCGTCGAGTCCGTGGCGAAGGCCCTGGAGGACACCAACCTGGATCCGGGCTGCCTGGAACTGGAAATCATGGCCACGGGCATGAACCACGGCCGCCGCATGCCTTCGCACATCATGGCCGAGCTCAACGCCCTCGGCGTGCGCATATCGCTGGACCGCTTCGGCACCCAGGACATCTCGTTCCGCTCACTCGACAGCGGCGTTGTGGATACCTTCGTGATCGACCGCAGTCTGATCGCGGACCTGCAGGACAACGAGGATCATCAGCGCCTGGTGCGTGCGGCCATCGCGATGGCCCGCGGGCTGGATATCGAGGTGGCGGCGGAAGGGGTGGAAACCGCCGAGCAGCTGGACTTCCTGCGCGAGTGCAACTGCGACCTGGTTCAGGGCTTCCTGTTCAGCCGCCCGATGCACCCCGAGAAGGTGTCGATGTTTCTGCGCGACGAGACCGGCGCCACCCGACGCGTCTAGGCCCTTCCCGGAGTCAGCAGCCCGCGGTGTAGGCGTTCACCGTGGCCGGCACCCCGTCCGCCGTCGGCGGCAGGTAGACCACGCCGCAGTCCAGCGCCGAGCGCGCGCCTTCGTGCACCCAGAC
The DNA here is from genome assembly GCA_964421805.1 of uncultured Woeseiaceae bacterium. Taxonomy (GTDB): domain Bacteria; phylum Pseudomonadota; class Gammaproteobacteria; order Steroidobacterales; family Woeseiaceae; genus Lentisalinibacter. Next base: position 400 of record CAYQZN010000568.1, on the reverse strand, counting down.
GCCGTTGTTGTGCCGGAAACCGCCGGGTCCGATCACGGCATGGGCGATCGTCTGCTCGGCCGGATAACCATGCACGAAGCGCAGTTCCTCGCCCTGGAAGGTCAGCGTCTCGGGACGGCCCGCGGCCGACCACACCCGGTGGGTGATCTCGGCCGAACTGCGCACGCCGTCGGCGAGCGAGACCACGGCCTGCTCCCGGGCCTCCCGGTCCAGCAGCGAGAAGCGCGGCACAGCCACCGCGGCGAGCATCGCGATGATCGCAACCACGATCAGCAATTCCAGTGCGGTCAGACCTTTCTGGGATTCCATATCCCCGCCTCCTCGATGCGGGCCGCGGCCCGGCTGAACATAACGACAGAGATTGGCGTGATGCGGTGACCCTGTCTGTGACGCCGTTCAA
>CAYQZN010000567.1:0-1209 GCA_964421805.1 uncultured Woeseiaceae bacterium | reverse complement strand
TCGAGCCGGTCCTGCAGGTAGTAGGCCCGGTCCACCCAGACTTCCATGTCCACGCCGTCCGGCAGAGACGAGCGTTTCTCCGCGACGTAGCGCTTCACCGCTGCCGCGGTCTCCAGCTCGTTCGGGTTGCCGCTGGCCAGTACCCGCAGCACAGCAGTGCGCTCGCCGTTGAAGTGGGCGAAGCCGTCCGTCTCGACGAAACCGTCGTCGATATTGGCAATGTCGCCGAGCATGAGGCGAGTGCCGTCCGGATAGGTGCGCAGGACGAGCTGCGCGAACTCCTGCCCCGTATACACCTGGCCCTCCGTGCGCAGGAGGATGTCGCCGCCCTCGGAGCGGATGGCGCCGCCGGGCATGTCCACGGAGGAGTCCCGTATCGCCTGGGAGATCTCGCTCATCGTGAGGCCGTACTTGCGCAGCACGTATTCGGAGACCTCGACGCTGATCTCGTAGTCCCGGTCGCCGAGGATCTGGATCTGGTTCACCGCCGGCAGGCGCATGAGTTCGTCGCGGACCTCCTGCGCGACCTCCTTGCGCATGTAGGCGTCCATGTCACCGAAGATCGAGAGGAAGACCACGTGGATGGGGAACTCTTCCTTGTAGATAACCGGCTTCTCGGCGAGAGCGGGGAACGTGGCGATGGCGTCGACGTTGGTCTTGACCTCGCTCAGCACCTCGTTGAGGTCCTCGCCCTGGGCGACCTCGGCGCGCACGGTGCCCATGCCCTCGGTGGCGGTCGAGCGGATCTCGATGATGCCGTCGATATCCTGGATGGCCTCCTCGACCTTGATCACCACCCCTTCCTCGACCTCCTGGGGAGCGGCGCCGAGGTACGGCACGCGCACCACCACGGTGTCCACTTCGAAGTCCGGTGTGGTCTGCTTGCGGATGGTGAACGTGGAGACGACGCCAAAGGCGATGATCAGGAACATCAGCAGATTCGCCGCGACGTGGTTACTGGCGAACCAGGCGATGATGCCCTTCTGGTCCGTGGTCTGCTTCGGCCTGCTCATTGCGCGCCGCCCTGCTGCTCCGCGCCGGCGGCGAGACGCTCCCTTTCGGCGCGGTCTCCGGCCTCGGTCCGCACCCGCATCCCGTTGATGGGCGCCTCGAGCGCCGTCAGGGTGATGCGCTGGCCCTTCACCGAGTCGCTATGCAGGTAGGCGTACTCCGCGTCGGCACGGATGATGTCGACCGAGCGAATGCGCA
>CAYQZN010000566.1:0-1216 GCA_964421805.1 uncultured Woeseiaceae bacterium | reverse complement strand
CGCATCGCGGAGCTGATGGAGGACACGAGGGAGTAGATCTGCCGGCGCCGCCCGGATTCCGCGCCCATCTGTCGGCCTGTGCACTCGCGGAACAGGGCCTTGCCGCCGCCGGGCACGAGGCGCTCCCGCACGTCCCGAGCCTGGCCGCTGCGCTCCCCCGTCTGCCGAGGGCGCCCGGGCATCAGTAGTAGTGCTCCAGCGAGAGGGTGATGCGGTCGCGGTCGGCGAACTGCCCGAACAGGCCGTCGGCATCCCCGTGGAAAGCATCGAAGCCGATACGGAGACTGGTCTCGTCGCCGACCAGCCAGGTGAGCGCGCCGCGCAGCATGCCGTCCCCCTCGCCCACGTCGCCGTACCAGCGCAGCTCGGCCGACAGGCGGTCGTGGGCGAAGTTGCGCCGCAGGAACAGCGTGGCGAGGCGGTCGGTGGCCGGGCGCACCAGCCCGGCGGGCGCGGACTGGATGTGGTCCACGAGGTACTGCAGGCTGACGAAGGTATCGAAGGGCCCGCGGAAGTCCACGCCGAGTCCGGCCGTGTGCTGGTCCAGGGGTTCGGCGGCGAGCACGCCGTCGCGACTCAGGTTGAACTCCCGGCCGGGCCGCAACGCGAGCTCCGTCCTCAGCACGAACCGCCCGAGGGAGTAGGCGGCGCTCAGTCCGTAGAGCTCGCGGCGCTCGTAATAGCGCTCGAGCACCGGCCCGGCCGGAGAGACCTTCACCCTTCCCAGGGGCTCGAAGTCGGAACCCGAGACAGCGACCAGCGACAGGTCCCAGCCGCCCAGCATGCGGGAAAGCCGCAGGCCGAATGCTGAGTCTTCCACGCTATGTTCCGGTTCCTCCGTGCGCACGGGCAGGCGGGGCGCGCCGGGCGGCGCGCCGTAACGGAAGCGCGGCGCGCTGAGCTCGAACCAGGCGCCCTCCGTCGGGATCTCGTGCCCGGTCGCATCCGGGATCCAGGCGAGTTCCGTGCGCCACGGGCCGATATAGAGATCGGCGTAGGTGCTCCAGAGGCCGATGCGGGAATCCGCGAAGTCCGCCAGGATGAACTCCCGGAAGTGCTGGGGGTTGAGGGTATCGAGGACCTTGAGTCCGTCGAGGACGCCCCAGACGATCTGCTGCTTGCCGAAGCGCAGCAGGCCGCCGGGGAGGAAGAATTCGACGTAGGCGTCGCGAAGCTCCGCGATGACGTCGTCGCCGACTCCTGCCGCCCGCGACAT
>CAYQZN010000565.1:0-1217 GCA_964421805.1 uncultured Woeseiaceae bacterium | reverse complement strand
AGGTGACGCTGCAGCCGCTGGAGCGCTACCCGCTGGATGCCGCCATCCTGTTCTCGGACATCCTGACCGTGCCGGACGCGATGGGCTGCGGGCTGTACTTCGAGACCGGCGAGGGGCCGAAGTTCGAGCGCCCGGTGCGCACACCCGCCGAGATCGAGCAGCTGGCCGTGCCGGACGTGGAGGAGAGCCTCGGCTACGTCATCGACGCCGTGCGGGTGATCCGCCGGGAGCTGGCCGGACGGGTGCCGCTGATCGGCTTCTCCGGCAGCCCCTGGACCGTGGCCACCTACATGGTCGAGGGCGGCAGCAGCAAGAACTTCGGCCGCATCAAGGGACTGCTCTACGATCGTCCCGACCTGATGGAGCTGCTGCTCAACAAACTCGCCGATACCACCCGGGACTACCTGAATGCCCAGATCCGGGCCGGTGCCCAGGCGGTGATGATCTTCGACACCTGGGGCGGCGTGCTGACACCGGACACCTACCGGCGTTTCTCGCTGGCGGCCATGCAGCGGGTGATGGACGGGCTCGAGCGCGAGCAGGACGGGCGCCGCGTGCCCGTGGTGCTGTTCACGAAGAATGCCGGCCCGCTGCTGGCCGACATGGCGGAGACGGGCTGCGACGCCCTCGGCGTGGACTGGACCACGGACCTCGCGGATGCGCGGCGCTATACCGGCGACAAGGTGGCGCTGCAGGGCAACCTGGATCCGTCCATCCTGTACGCAGGTCCCGAGGCGATCGGCGAGGCGGTGGCCGGTGTACTGGCCAGCTACGGCAAAGGGCCGGGCCACGTGTTCAACCTGGGCCACGGCATCCATCCGGATATCAACCCGGAGCACGTCAGTGCCATGCTGGAGGCCGTGCACCGGCTGAGCCCCCGGTACCATTGACTGGTCCCGGTAACCGGTCCCATTGAACCCTTGTCATTGAGCCAGCTCCACTGAACGCGGAGTCCTGACGGGAGCGCCGCCGCGGCAGGACTGCCGCGGACCCGCACCCGGGCGCGGAAAAGCCATGGAAGCGACGCTGTCAGACGGTCTCGACGCGCTGCGCGCTGAGCGCCTGCGCCGCATGAAGCAGGTGGCCGCCGGCCTGCTGGTGGCCATGGTCGTCCTCTATGTCGTCACCGGCTTAGGCGAAGAGCACTACCCTTGGCTGGGCTATGTGCGCGCCTTCGCCGAGGCGGCGACAGTCGGCGCCCTGGCCGACTGGTTCGC
>CAYQZN010000564.1:0-1217 GCA_964421805.1 uncultured Woeseiaceae bacterium | reverse complement strand
CGGCACATCAAGCGCGGCGGCAAGATCTGGATCCGGGTGTTCCCGGACAAGCCGATCAGCAAGAAGCCGCTGGAAGTACGCCAGGGCAAGGGCAAGGGCAACGTGGAGTACTGGGTGGCCCAGATCCAGCCGGGCCGCGTGCTCTACGAGATGGAAGGCGTCAGCGAGGAAGTGGCGCGCGAGGCGTTCCGCCTGGCGGCTGCCAAGATCCCGATGCAGACGGTGTTCGTGTCCCGTCAGGTGATGTGATGAAGGCGAGTGAACTGAGAGAAAAGACGGCCGAAGAGTTGGGCGAGGAGCTGCTGAAGCTTCGCAAGGAGCAGTTCAACCTGCGCCTGCAGCAGGCCACGGGTCAGCTGACACGGCCCCACGAGTACCGCCGCGTCCGCAGGGAGATTGCGCGTGTGAAGACCGTCCTCAGGGACGTCTCTACGCAGGGTGAAGCCAAATGAACGACGAGACGAAGCAGAAGTCCGCGCGAACGGTGACCGGCCGGGTCGTGTCGAACAAGATGGACAAGACCGTATCCGTGGCGATCGAGCGGCTGACCCGTCACCCGGTGTACGGAAAGTTCATCCGGCGCACGACGAAGGTCATGGCCCACGACGAGGCCAACGAGTGCCGCCCGGGCGACCGTGTCTCCATCGCCGAGTGCCGCCCCATCTCCCGCCACAAGGCGTGGAAGGTGGTCGGCATCGTCGAGCGGGCGCGGGTGGAGTGATCGGCGTACGGGCGAATGCAGCCGGCGACCGGCCAGTTTTTGAGACAGATACCGGATTGGATTTACAGCAATGATTCAGATGCAGTCAGTTCTGAACGCCGCGGACAACAGCGGTGCGCGACGCCTCATGTGCATCAAGGTACTGGGCGGTTCCAAGCGCCGGTATGCGAACGTCGGCGACATCATCAAGGTCAGCGTGAAGGATGCCATCCCGCGCGGCAAGGTGAAGAAGGGCGAGATCTACAACGCCGTCGTCGTGCGTACGCGCAAGGGCGTGCGCCGGCCGGACGGTTCGCTGATCCGCTTCGACGGTAATGCGGCGGTGCTGCTGAACAACCGGCTGGAGCCCATCGGCACCCGTATCTTCGGCCCGGTGACCCGCGAACTCAGGACCAGTCGATTCATGAAGATCATCTCGCTGGCACCGGAAGTGCTTTGACCGGAAGACCAGGCCGAGAGGACGAGAGAGCGAAATGAACAAGATCAGGAAAGGCGA
>CAYQZN010000563.1:0-1219 GCA_964421805.1 uncultured Woeseiaceae bacterium | reverse complement strand
GACGACCTACGCATTACGAATGCGTTGCTCTACCGACTGAGCTACTTCGGCCCCGAGTGGGCGGCGAGTATAGATAATGCGGGATAGGCAGGCAATCCACCGCCTGCCCGAGGGCGTGCCCTGGGGTGCCTCAGCGCTTGTCCCGCACCCGTATGATCACTTCGACGCTTTCCTGCTCGGTGCCGGCCGGCAGATCGGGCACGTCCGTGATCGCCACCTGCCCCGACGGGATGTCCGATAACTCTCCCGTGTCCACGTTGTAGAAGTGGTGGTGCGGATGAGTCGTCGAATCATAGAAAAGCCGACTGGGGTCCACGTTGACTTCCCGGGCGAGGCCCTTGTCGCTGAACAGTTTCAGCGTGTTGTAGATGGTTGCCTTGGACACCCGGCTGCCCCGCTCGCGCAGACGCTCCAGTATCTGTTCGGCGGACAGATGCTGGGGACGCTCCAGCAGGATGCTGGCCACGTCCACGCGCTGGGGCGTGGGCATGACGCCGTGGCATTCGAGGCGCTTTTCGACTTCCTGTCTGTTCAAGGGATACCGACCGTCAGGGGTTTAGACCAAGTATAGGCTTGGTCCGAGTCCAATGTTGCGAAAAAGATGATAGTGATTCTCAAAATGGCGCACAAGCCCGATTTCGGGCCGGCTCGCCCGGGAATCGCGCTCGCTCCGCAGACGCTCGCCGCCGACAATGCCCCTGCGGTCAACGGCACCGGAGGGAACTGGGCCATGTCCCGTCACCACGGCTATTCACTGTACGAGTTGCTGGTCACGCTGAGCGTGGCCACCCTGCTCATCGTCATCGGCGCGCCGCCGCTCGGCAGCCTGATCGCGCACAATCGCCTGACGGCCGAGGTCAACGCCCTCCACCACGCGTTACATCTCGGACGCCAGGAGGCCATCAAGCGCCGACTGAACCTCGTCCTCTGCCAGTCGGACGACGGCAGCCGCTGCACCGGCAGCGCCGACTGGGCCGGCGGCTGGATGCTGTTCGTGGATGACGACGACGACGGCCGGACGGACCCCGGCGAGGCGGTGCTGCGTCGCCACCGCCCCGCCGCCGCAGTGAACATAATCACGAACCGGCGCCGCTACACCCTGCGCGGCGTGCGCAGGCGCAACACGAACGGCACCTTCCTGGTCTGCGACGGCGCCGGCCGCGTCCCTTCCCGGGCGCTGATCGTGAGCTATACGGGCCGCCCGCGGAGTGCGCCGGGG
>CAYQZN010000562.1:0-1226 GCA_964421805.1 uncultured Woeseiaceae bacterium | reverse complement strand
GCTACGACGGCCGCCTGGCCATCGCCTTCGTCAGCGACCGGAAGATGATGCCGGATCCCGCGTTTTATGCGGAGTGTCTGGAGGCGGCGTTCGGGGAGCTGGAGAGAGTGGTAGAAACAGCCGGGTGACCGATCCTCATCCGTAGGTCAGACAGCCTTGATGGAGTCTGAGCTTGGCCCGGCAATTCAAAACAACCTACAGACACTCCGTGATCGGGTGACGGCGCCGCCAATGCGAGAAACAAGCCGGAAATTTCTGCGCCTGGCAAAATCTCGTCCATCTCCCGACTAACACGCGCGAACAATCGATCCGCCACTATTTGTTTCCACATGTGCCGCTCATGTAGTTCCCTTCTGCGTATTCTTGGCCCATCGGACCTGGCGTGTTATCGAAGTAGTTCTGTCCCAATGCCAATCGCTTGGCTTCGAGTTGCCGGTAGAGGCGGACAGCTGCCGCGCATGCCTCCTCGATTTCAGATTCAGTAAAGCTGTAATCCGTTTTCAGCTGCTGCAGTCGCTCAGGGACCAGTACATTGTCGCCTCTCAGTTGCGCCGCAAGGAGCATGGCAAGCATGTTTACCGGCGGATTGTCGGATACCCTCATGGTCGAGACGTTCTGACTAATCCAGGGCGATGCCCATACGCTCGAGGCCGAAACCAATGCAGATGTGCTGCCAAGCACTGCCGCCTGCTCGTACAGTTCCATCATTTTTCTGGGGTCGATCGTGAGATAACGCCCCGCCATAATCGCGATAGCCGCGGTATTTCCCTGGGCGGCCAGGTCTCGCAACTGTCCTTCATTAAAGCTCTCGAGATGCGTTCTTCCCGCCGAAATGTAGCCGCGTTCTCTCTCCCAAGCTTCCTGGCGAGTGATATCCAGCGCGGACGGGCTACCTGACTGTGCGTCGGCTACGGAGGACGAAGAATCCGGCGCTCCCATGTCTGGCCGGCTTGACGAAACTCGTTCAGAGGTCTCAACGATATTGCCAACAACCGCAGGCGTGCTTTCGGCTGTCTCGGTACCCGACCCTCCGCGCATCATCCAGGCGATAACCAGAACGGCCAGAACGCCGACCAAGGCCGTATATGCAATCGGTCTGTTCTTCAACAAGTTGCTGTTTTCCCCAGAACCGGTCTTTGGTGGGGCGTGTGATCGTCTGCTTCTTTCGAAAAAGCGGATACCTCGCAGGCCAAGGTTCATTGTGCTGAATGGTCCGAAAGCGGCCA
>CAYQZN010000561.1:0-1228 GCA_964421805.1 uncultured Woeseiaceae bacterium | reverse complement strand
CGGCTGAGCGGCGCTCAGCAGACGACGAATCAACAGAACCTCAAACGGAACCTCAAACGGAACCTCAGCAAGGGAGAGAGGACAGAGCGATGGCACTGGATAAAACCAAGCTTCATTACGAGACCCTGCAGATCCACGCCGGCCAGGAGCCGGCGCCGGGCACGAATTCGCGGGCGGTCCCCATCTACCAGACCACGTCCTACACGTTCGACGACACGGCGCACGGCGCGCGATTGTTCGGCCTGGAGGAATTCGGCAACATCTATTCCCGGATCATGAATCCGACCAACGACGTCTTCGAGCAGCGCGTGGCCGCGCTGGAGGGCGGCGTGGCGGCGCTGGCGACGGGCAGCGGCCAGGCGGCCCAGTTCCTGGCTATCACCACCCTGGCGCAGGCGGGCGAGAACATCGTCGCCCGAAGCTCGCTCTACGGCGGCACTTACAACCAGTTCAAGGTCTCGCTGCCCCGGCTGGGCATCGACGTGCGTTTCGTCGAGGGCGACGCGCTCGAGGACTATGCGGCCGCCATCGACGAGAACACGAAGGCCCTGTATGTCGAATCCATCGGCAACCCCGGCTTCGACGTGCCGGACTTCCGGGCGCTGGCCGATCTCGCCCACGACAACGGCATCCCGCTGATCGTGGACAACACGCTGGGCTGCTGCGGCTATATCGTGCGGCCGATCGACCACGGCGCCGATATCGTGGTGCAGTCCGCCACAAAGTGGATCGGCGGCCACGGCACCACCATCGGCGGCGTCATCGTCGACTCCGGCCGCTTCGACTGGTCGAATGGCAAGTTCCCCGTGTTCACCGACCCGTCTCCCGGCTATCACGGCCTGAAGTTTGCGGAGGTGTTCGGACCGGAAGGGCCTTTCGGCAACATTGCCTTCATCATCCGCGCCCGGGTGGAGGGCTTGCGCGACATCGGCCCGGCGCTCAGTCCGTTCAACTCCTTCCTGCTGCTGCAGGGCCTCGAGACGCTGTCGCTGCGGGCCCAGCGCCATGCCGACAACTCGCTGGAGCTGGCCCGCTGGCTGGGCGAGCAGGGCGACGTCTCGTTCGTCAACTACCCGGGTCTCGAGTCCCACCCCTATCACGAGCGGGCGAAGCACTACCTCACCAACGGCTATGGCGCGGTGCTGACCTTCGGCATCCGCGGCGGCGCCGAGGCCGGCCGGCGCTTCATCGAGTCGGTGGAACTGGCCAGCCATCTCGCCAACGTGGG
>CAYQZN010000560.1:0-1233 GCA_964421805.1 uncultured Woeseiaceae bacterium | reverse complement strand
AGTCGGTAGAGACCGCAAGCCAGGCGACCCGCACGGCCTTCGACTACGGCTACGACCGCATCGCCCGCGAGGCCGCGCAGCGCTGGGTGGAGCTCGCGCCGGAGGATGCCGGGGCGCGGCGCTACGCGGGCCGCCTGGCGCTGCAGCACCAGCAGGTGGAGGAGGCGGCGCGGCACCTGAAAGAGGCCGCCGCCGCCGACGGCGCCGACGATGCCGCCTTCCGCGAGCTGGTCACCATACTGATGGAGGAAGGCCACCCCGAGGACGCCTTCGCCGTGGCCGAGCGCCTCGCCGATGCCTATGAGGACAACGCTTACGCCCAGGCCACCGCGGCAAGTGCGGCCCTGCGCGCCGAGGCAGCGGAAACCGCGATTGCCTACGCCAGGCGGGCGCGGGAACTCGCGCCGGAGGAACCCCGCGCTATGCTGCTGCTGGCCCGCGCGCTGGAGGCGGACGAGCAGATCGAGGCCGCGCTGGATATCGCTGCGCCACTGACTGATGCCGAGGACCTGGACCTGCGGCTGGATTACGCCCTGTTCCTCGCCGGCGCGGACCGGCCCGACGAGGCGCGCACCGTGGTTAACCGGGTTCTGCAGGACGACCCCGGGCAGGCTGATGCGTTGCGGGCCACGGCGCTCATCAGCCTGCAGCAACGCGACAACGATGCCGCCTGGACGGATTTCTCGGAACTGCTGAAGAGCGGCGAGCATACCAACGAGGCACTCTTTTACCTCGCCACGATTGCCGCGGAACGCGAGGACTGGCTCCAGGCCATGCGCCTGTACTCCCAGGTGGGCGAAGGCGGCCTGCAACTCGCCGCACAGCAGCGGGTGAGCGTGATCCTGACCCGTCTGGGCCAGGCGGACGGCGCGCTGTCCCAGCTCGAGCGATTCGCGCGGCGCAATCCGCGCCAGGCGCTGGACGTGCGCTTCACCGAAGCCCAGTTGCTGGAAGCCATGGAGCGCTACGAAGAGGCGCTGGAAGCCTACGACGAGATACTGGCGGCCAAACCGCCGTCGCTCGGGCTGCTGCTGAGCCGCGCGGAGGTGGAACTCGCACGCGGCGAGACCGACGCCGCCATCGAGGGTTACCGGGAGGCGCTGGCGCTGCGCCCGGAGAGCGCGACGGCGCTGAACGCCCTGGGCTACACGCTCGCGGACCGCACCGACCGCCTCAAAGAGGCCCGCAAGCTCATCGAGCGCGCCCTCGAGAAGGATCCGGACAACGCGGCCA
>CAYQZN010000559.1:0-1238 GCA_964421805.1 uncultured Woeseiaceae bacterium | reverse complement strand
GGATCACCGGCCGTGCCCAGCGAGGCCGTGGCCGTGCCGTTCTCCAGCGTGGTGACCTCGTTGACCGTCAGGATGCCCGAGGTGGAGGAGAACACGACCGGCTGGTCGGCCATCACCCTGTTGTCCGCGTCGCGGACCAGCGCCGTGACGGTCACCTCCGAACCACCCGCCGAGGGCAGCTGGGGGCTGCTGGTCAGCACCGTGACGCTGGCCGGCGTGGGCTGGTCGGGTCCGGCGCCGCCGCCCGTGCCGCCATCGCCGCTGCCGGCGAACGAGTTGTCGGTGCCGCCGCTGGAGCACGCGCCGAGCGCGAGCCCCATGAATGCGATCAGCAGTGTCGGCAGAGTCGAGAGTTTTCTCATCGGTTCGATTCCCAAGCTTTAGGGCGGTCGTGCGCCATCAGTAAACGACTGCGTTTTCTTCCAGGATCTTCGGTGTCACGAAGATGAGCAGTTCCGACTTGTTCGCCACGTTCTGGGTGGAGCGGAACAGCGCGCCCACGCCGGGGATGTCGCCCAGCAGCGGGACCTTGTTGGCCACTTCTCGTCGCTCTGTCTCGTAGATTCCTCCGAGCACGACGGTCTGGCCGTCGCGCACGAGCACCTGAGTGCGGATCTCGCGGGTGTCGATGCTCGGCACGAAGCCGCCGGTGGCGCTCGCCACGAGTTCGCCGACACTGTCCGAGTTCACCTGCAGGTCCATGATGATGTTGTCGTCCGGCGTGATCTGCGGGGTCACCGTCAGACTCAGCACCGCCTTTTTGAACTGGGTGGTGGTCGCGCCGCTGGAGGAGGACTCCTGGAACGGGATCTCCACGCCCTGCTCGATCAGCGCCTCCTTCTGGTTGGCGGTGATTACACGCGGCGTCGAGACGATCTCGCCCCGGCCCTCGGCCTGCAGGGCGGAGAGTTCGAGGTCCACGATGTAGTCGGAGTCCAGGATCGCCAGCGCGATCTGGCCGGCCGGGTTGTTCACCGGCAGGTTCACGTTGTAGCGGTTGTTGACGCTGGGAGCTTCCACCGGGAAGGGCTGACCCGTGTCGGCCAAGTTCTCCAGCGCCGATGCGGTGATCACGTCGGAGCCCGCGCTGGTGCCGGTGACCGAGAACAGGCCGTCGCTGGAGTTCTCTTGCACGGCGGTGAGGCCGAGACGGACGCCGAGCTCGCGGCTGAAGTCGTCGTTAACGACCACGATGCGGGACTCGATCAGCACCTGGCGCACCGGGATGTCCAGGGTCT
>CAYQZN010000558.1:0-1245 GCA_964421805.1 uncultured Woeseiaceae bacterium | reverse complement strand
CGCAGGCGCGCGTAGCGCGGGTCCTCACTGCCCCAGTTGCGCCAGCCGAGATAGAGGCCCAGGCGCAGGCCCCAGAGCGTGGCGAGCACGGCCACCAGCAGGCGCCTGGCCTCGACGCCGTCGGAAATCGTCCAGGTGAACCAGACGATGACCACGAAGCCGAAGCCCCAGAAGATATCGGCGATGCTGGAATCGCGCAGAGCGAGACTCAGGCCCCACAGGCCCGTCATCAGCACCAGTATGAGTGACGCATTGATCAGCGCCAGCGACAGGAATTCTTGCGGCACGGCTCTCCCCCCTCGGTCGGTTCCCAATTGTCGGCGACCCGGCTGGCGGCGTGCCGGGTCTGTGCTATTATGACTAAGTCTTACTAAGCAAGCGAGTCCAATGCAAGCCCGGCCGGCACTCAGGCCCGGCGAACAGCAGCGGAGACCTGCAGGGGGAGCAAGGTCGTGCCAGAAAAAAAACCCGCCACCGACTTCGACGGTCTGCGGCCGCCGGCGCCCGGTCTGACCGCCGAACACGAGGCCTGGCGGCAGCGCCTGCGCGACTTCGTGCAGGCCCGCATCGAGCCCCACATCGAGGCCTGGAACTCCGCGGGCACGTTCCCTGACACCCTGTACCGGCAGGCCGCCGAGGCCGGGCTGATGGGCATGGGCTTTCCGGCCGAACTCGGCGGCTGGCAGGAGGCCGCCGATCTCTATCATCGGGTGATTTTCGCCGAGGAGTTGCATCGTCTCGGTTCCGGCGTCGTCTTCGCCGATCTCGCGACCCACTGGATCGCGCTGCCGCCGGTGGTCGAGTACGGCAGCCCCGAACTGCAGGAGGAGGTGGTGCGGCCGGTGCTCGCCGGGGAGAAGCGCACCGCCTTCGCGGTCACCGAGCCGGTGGGCGGCTCGGACGTGTCCCGTTTCGTGACGTCCGCCGAGCCGGACGGCGAGCACTACGTGGTGAACGGCGAGAAGACCCTGATCTCCGGGGCGCTGCGCGCCGACTATCTGCTGACCGTGGTGCGCACGGCCGGCGAGGGGCTCGGCGGGCTGTCCCTGATGCTGATCGATGCCGACAGCCCGGGCGTCAGCATGCAGCCCGTCCCCGGTCTGGCCTGGTACAGCGCCGCCAACGGCAGCATCCGCTTCGACGGGGTACGCGTGCCCCGGGAGCGCATGATCGGCCCCGAGGGCCGCGCATTCGCGAGCCTCACCCACCAGTTCAACACGGAGCGCTTCAGCGGCGTCGGCGCCA
>CAYQZN010000557.1:0-1246 GCA_964421805.1 uncultured Woeseiaceae bacterium | reverse complement strand
GAGGTCCTGGGCCGGAGGCCGCGCGTGGGTCAAAACCGGGATTATACACACCGCCTGACGGAGTTGCCTACCAGCGGGCCGCCGGATGACCCGGGTCCGGGCGGTGTCCACGAGCGTTGCGAGAGCGTTATGGCAGGCATCCAGCGGGCAGTCTACTTCCTCGTCCAGTCGGTCGTGATCGGGCTGGCCGCGGCGTTCCTGATCGTGCTGGTGAAGCCGGAGCTGATGCCCGTATCCGGCGGGCCGGACGCCGGCCTGCCCGCTCCGGGCGGTTACGCCGGCGCGGTGGCCCGCAGCGCCCCCGCCGTGGTCAACGTATACACCACACGACTGGTGCGCGACGGCGCTCGGCCCGAGGAGCGCCGGCCGGAGCGCTTCCGCCTGGACTCCAGCCTCGGCTCGGCCGTCATCATCGACAGCGAGGGCTACCTGGTCACCAACTACCACGTGGTCGCCGGCGCGGTGCAGATCCGGGTGCAGCTCGCCGACGGACGGGTGGCCGATCCGGTGCCCGTGGGCCAGGATCTGGAGACCGACCTCGCGCTGCTGAAAATCGATCTGCCGGACCTGCCGGCGGTGCCGCTGGGCCGCTCGGACCGGCTGCGCATCGGCGACGTGGTCCTGGCCATCGGCAACCCCTACGGCCTGAGCCAGACGGTGACCCAGGGCATCGTCAGCGCGACCGGCCGCGGCCTGCTCGGCCTGACCACCTTCGAGAACTTCATCCAGACCGATGCCGCGATCAACACCGGCAATTCCGGCGGCGCGCTGGTGAACACCCGTGGCGAGCTGGTGGGCATCAACACCGCCGTGCTTGCGCAGGACATCGCCACCGAAGGCATCAGCTTCGCCATCCCGGTGAATCTGGTGCGCGGCGTGGTGCGCGAACTGAAGGAGCACGGCCGTGTCATCCGCGGCTGGCTGGGCATGGAGCCCGACGATCTCACGCCGGCGGAACTGGCGGCACTGGGCCTGGAGAGCACGGGCGGCATCCTGCTGGAACGCATCCACGAGAACAGCCCGGCGAGCCGCGCCGGCCTGCGGCGGGGCGACGTGCTGGTGGCGATCGACGGTGCGCCTATCGGCAACACCCAGCAGGCCCTGCTGAGGGTGGCCGGCGTAAAGCCCGGCACCCGCCTCGCCATCACGGGCATCCGCGACGGCGAACGCTTCGAGACCGAGGCGGTGGTCGGCGAGCGGCCCCAGTTCCGGCCGGCGCCCTCGCCCGGGCCGTCGCCCTAGCCCT
>CAYQZN010000556.1:0-1254 GCA_964421805.1 uncultured Woeseiaceae bacterium | reverse complement strand
TGGTGACCCTCGTGGGGCTGGTCACAATCGCCGTATCGACGTACATGATCACCTATTCGCACCAGCTGTACGCGGTCTTCGAACCGGTGCTCGGTGTGTTCGAGCGCAGGAACACGCCCGCTGAACCCGCGGAGGGGGAAGGACATACCGCGGGCCGGTATGAGGTGATCATCTTCGGTCTCGGCCGTTTCGGCACTGCGATCGGCATGCGTCTCGACAACATGGGTATCCCGGTACTGGGTGTCGACTTCAACCCGGTAGCCGTGCGGCGCTGGCGGGCCCTGGGCCTGGAGGCCGAATACGGCGATGCGAGCGATCCGGAGTTCCTGGCCACGCTGCCTCTCGACCGTTCCGGCTGGCTGGTCTCGACCATGCCGGTGCAACCCACGGGTCTCAGTTACGAGGACGTCCAGGAGACGCTGCTCCAGGTGAGCCGGAGCGCGGGCTTCCGGGGCCGTATCGCCGTTACGTCACACAAGCAGATGGACACCGAGGAACTCAAGGAAGCCGGGGCCGATCTGGTGCTGGAACCGTTCCAGGATGCCGCCGACCGGGCGGTGGATCTGCTCACGGGTAGTGAGCCGAGAGAGCGCACCGCGATCCCCGAGGGTGAGCTCGGCGACAAGACCCTGCCCTGAGTCCGCAAGGGGGTCAGCCGGGCAGGCGCACCGGCGAGACGAATCCCGGCCCTTTCACTGCCAGCACGGCGCAGGGCAATTGCTCCAGGATCGACTCGGCGGTATTGCCGATGATGAGCCCGGATATTCCGGTGCGCGCCACCGTCCCCATGACCACCAGATCGGCTTCCAGTTCCGCAGCGAGGTGGGGCACGACGGCCACTGCCGAACCGCGCGCGAGATGGTAGCGGGGGGCGATGTAATCATAGCTTTCGTCGCCGAGCCATTCTTTCAATCTGGCTCCGATCTGCTCCAGCCCTCTCGCATGGGCAGACCTCTCCGCCTCCGCGTAATCCGTAGCCGCGCTGTCAGGCACTGCAGCCCAGCGCCGAATCACATCCTCTGCCGGCGCGTCCCAGGCATGGACCACATGCAACTCGGCAAAATCCGAGACTGACAGCGCAGCGGCCAGTTCCAGGATCGTGCGGTTGAGTGCATTGGCGGCTTTCTGCGGCTCCGCCGGGTCGAAGTCCACCGCAGCGAGAATCCGGCCGTAGTTCGTCTTCTCAGCGGGCCTGGTAAGCCACAGCGGGGCCGGACACTTGCGCAAGAGATGCATGTCGTCGGCGCCGAAGAG
>CAYQZN010000555.1:0-1258 GCA_964421805.1 uncultured Woeseiaceae bacterium | reverse complement strand
AGGCGGTCTGCGAGATGCTGGGCTACGACCCCTACTACCTGGCCTGCGAGGGCCGTGTCGTCGCCGTGGTAGACCCGGCCCAGGCGGACGAGGTGGTGGCGGCGCTGAGAGAACTGCCCGGCGGCGAAATGACCGCGCGCATCGGCCACGTGACCGACGCCGCAAAGCGCGTCGTGCTCGAGACCGAGCTGGGCGGCGAGCGTTATCTGGAAGAACTGGAGGACGATCCCCTGCCGCGCATCTGCTAGGGCCCGCGGAGGGGCCCGGCGGCGGGGTGGCGTCGGAGTAGCCGTCATGGGCAGCGAACAGCACATATCACCGAAGCCGGATATCGAAATCGCCCGGCAGGCCGAACTGCGGCCGATCTCAGAGGTGGCCGGCGAACTCGGCATCGGCGAGGAAAACCTCCTGCCCTACGGCCACGACAAGGCCAAGGTCTCGCTCGACTACATCCGCACGCTCGGCGGCCGCCCCGACGGCAAGCTGATCCTGGTGGCCGGCATCACGCCCACCAGGGCGGGCGAAGGAAAGACCACGGCTACCGTCGGCCTGGGCGACGCGCTACGGCGCATCGGCCGGCAAGCCTCGATCTGCCTGCGCGAGCCCTCGCTGGGACCCTGCTTCGGCATGAAGGGCGGCGCGGCCGGCGGCGGCTACGCCCAGGTGGTGCCCATGGAGGACATCAACCTCCACTTCACCGGCGACATGCATGCCATCGGCGCGGCCCACAACCTGCTGGCCGCGCTGGTGGACAACCACATCTACTGGGACAACGAGTGCGGCATCGACAGCCGACGGGTCGTCTGGCGCCGGGTCATGGACATGAACGATCGGGCGCTGAGGGAAATCACCGCGGGCCTCGGCGGCGTCACCAACGGTTATCCGCGCACGGACGGCTTCGACATCACCGTGGCCTCGGAAGTGATGGCCATCCTCTGCCTGGCCGAGGGTCTCACCGACCTGCGCGAGCGCATCGGACGTATCATCGTGGGCTACGACCGCGCGATGAATCCGGTCCACGCGGCCGACCTGGAAGCCGACGGCGCCATGACCGTGCTGCTGAAGGACGCCATCCAGCCGAACCTGGTGCAGACCCTGGAGCACACGCCCACCTTCGTCCACGGCGGCCCGTTCGCGAACATCGCCCACGGCTGCAACTCCGTGCTGGCCACGCGCACGGCACTGAAGCTCTCCGACTACGTCGTGACCGAGGCCGGCTTCGGCGCGGATCTCGGCGCCGAGAAGTTCTTCGACATCA
>CAYQZN010000554.1:0-1258 GCA_964421805.1 uncultured Woeseiaceae bacterium | reverse complement strand
CCGACCGCATCCGGGATTACACGGGCAACTCACTGGGCACGACCTACTGGGATCTGGTGAGTGTCGATCAGCGCGGCCAGCCCATCGACGTCGATCTTGGCAATGGCGTCAGTGTCATTGCCGGTTTCGATGCCCTGACCGGTCTGATCGACTATAAGCAGTCCGGCACCGGCGGCAGCACGACGAATATCCAGGACCTGGTCTACGACTGGGACGACAACGGCAATCTCACCGAACGCCGCGACGACCGCCAGTCGCTCACCGAGACGTTTTTCTATGACTCCATGAACCGCCTGGACTATTCCGAGCTCGGCGGCACCCAGAACCTCGATCTCGCCTACGAGGACAACGGCAACATCCTGAACAAGGACGATGTCAGCGGCTCGAACTACGGCTACCACGCCAGCAAGGTCCATGCCGTCACCTCGGCGGGCACGAACAGCTTCGAATACGACGCCAATGGCAATGCGAAGAAGCGTAACGGCCATACCATCACGTGGACCTCGTACAACAAACCGAGCGACATCAATGGCAGCGGCGGCCAGGACAGCCGGT
Organism: uncultured Woeseiaceae bacterium; assembly: GCA_964421805.1. Classification (GTDB taxonomy): domain Bacteria; phylum Pseudomonadota; class Gammaproteobacteria; order Steroidobacterales; family Woeseiaceae; genus Lentisalinibacter. The sequence goes on along the minus strand of CAYQZN010000554.1, from coordinate 703 downwards.
TCTGGTACGCCCCGGACCGCAGCCGCTGGAAGCAGGTCGCGACCTATACCGGCGGGACCGAGACCACGATCTATGTCGGGGGATTACTCGAGAAGCGCACGGTAGGCAGCGTTACCGAGTACCAGCACGTCATTCCGGCGCCGGACGGGACCCGCATCCACCGGGTGCTGCGGAGCAACAGCACCACCGACACCTTCTATCTGGCCACGGATCATCTGGGCAGCACGGATGCCATCCTGAATGCTACGGGCGGTGTCGAGGTCTACACCAGCTTCGATGCGTTCGGCCAGCGGCGCGATCCCACCGACTGGGACGGGCCGCCGAGCAGCTCCGATCTCTCAAAGATCGCCGATACGACCCGTCGTGGCTATACCGGCCATGAGCATCTCGACAACCTGGGGCTCATCCACATGAACGGGCGGGTGCAGGATCCGCTCGTAGGAAGATTTATTTCTGCAGATCCGTATGTCACAAGGCCATATTTCTCTCAGAATCTGAACCGCTTGAGCTACGTCTATAACAGCCCACTATCATGGATAGATCCGAACGGCTTTGACGGAGATCGCCGACGGAATTATTGCTTCATTTTCGATTGCAGTGATTGGCCTGATGACTACGACCACAACAACCGATACGCTGATGAACTCGACCGGGAAGAATGGGCAAGAGATTGTGCAGCTGGACTCCCCGTCGCGGGGTGTCC
>CAYQZN010000553.1:0-1261 GCA_964421805.1 uncultured Woeseiaceae bacterium | reverse complement strand
GTCGAGAGCGGCGACGTACGGCGCATACTGACGCGCTCGGCCTGGGGCGGCGGAGACGACGTCAACCGCATGTTCTTCTACGTACCGCTGGCCCTCTGGAGCCAGCGTGAGCGCTCGGCCGAGGAGATCGCCTCGGCCTGGCGGCCCGAGTTGGCCGCGCTGCCCGGCGTGACCGTCTTCGCCCGCGGCTCGTCGTCCGGACTCGGCATCCGCGGCTCCAACCGGCCGGTGGAGATCGTCCTGGGGGGCACCGATTACACGGAGATCGCCGATTGGGCCGAGCGCATCATCGCCAGGGCCACGGAGGAGAATCCGCGGCTCCTGGGCCTGCAGACCGACTACCAGGAACGCAAGCCGAAGATGGACGTGGCCATCGACCGCAACCGGGCGGCCGACCTGGGCGTGTCGCTGGCGACCATCGGACGGACCCTGGAGACCGTGCTGGGTTCGCGCCGGGTCACCACCTTCATCGACGGCGGCGAGGAGTACAACGTCATCCTGCAGGGCGGCCGGCAGACCCGCAGCACGCCCGACGACCTGGACAGCATTTTCGTGCGCTCGGATGTCACGGGCCGGCTGATACCGCTGGCGAACCTGGTGGCGCTGGAGGAGACCTCCGGGCCGGTGGACCTCAAGCGCTTCGACCGACTGCGCTCCATCACCGTCTCCGGCGGACTCGCTCCCGGCTACTCACTCGGCGAGGCGCTGGGTTATCTGGAGCAGTTGGTGGCGACCGAACTGCCCGCCGAGGTCCAGCTGAACTACGATGGCGAGTCGCGGGAATTCAAGCGCTCGGGCAGCGCCCTCTACACCACCTTCCTGCTGGCGCTGCTGATCGCTTTCCTCGTCCTCGCGGCCCAGTTCGAGAGCTTCCGCCACCCCCTGGTCATCATGGTGACGGTGCCGCTTGCCATAGCGGGCGCCCTGGTCGGCATCTGGATCTTCGGCTCCTCGGTCAACGTCTTCAGCCAGATCGGCGCCATCATGCTGATCGGCCTGGCGGCGAAGAACGGCGTGCTGATCGTCGAGTTCGCCAACCAGCTCCGCGACCGCGGACTGGAATACCGCGAGGCCGTGATACAGGCGGCGGGTATCCGGCTGCGGCCGGTCCTGATGACCAGCATGTGCACCGCCTTCGGGGCCGTGCCGCTGATGCTGGCGGCAGGCGCCGGGGCCGAGGCCCGCCAGTCCATCGGCGCCGTCGTATTCTTCGGCGTCAGTTTCTCGGTGTTCCTGACCCTGCTGGTGGTGCCGGCCGTGT
>CAYQZN010000552.1:0-1261 GCA_964421805.1 uncultured Woeseiaceae bacterium | reverse complement strand
GGCCCGGCCGAAGCGAAGGAGGACAGGACGTCCGACTGAGCGTCCCCGCAACCCTTGCTCACCCGATGGCGGGCCACTGCCAATACAAGGCAAGGCAGGGTCCCGAGCAGATCGGGCCTGAAGGCCCTCCTACCTGTCAGTCCTGGGCGTCGGGCGTCTCGGTCTCTTCCGGCTGGTCGAGGAGCTGGACGATGGCCATCGGCGCCGCATCCCCGGGGCGGTAGCCCGTCTTCAGGATGCGCAGGTAGCCGCCGGGACGCTCCTTGTAGCGCGGGCCCAGCTCGTTGAACAGCTTGCCCACCGCTTCCTTGTCACGCAGGCGATCGAAAGCCCGGCGACGCTGGGAGACGCCGTCGACCTTGGCCATCGTGATCAGCGGCTCGACCACGCGGCGGAGCTCTTTCGCCTTCGGCAGCGTGGTCTTGATGGTCTCGTGGCGCACCAGCGAGGCCGCCATGTTGCGGAACATGGCGCGGCGGTGCGGACTGTTACGGTTGAGCTTTCGCCCCGACTTCTGATGTCGCATTGCTGATTTCCGGTTATACGTTCAGGCGTTCGTTCGACGGACGACGTCCGCTGCCGAGAGTGCCGATGGCGCCAATAGTCCCGATGGTCTCGATCAGGCGGACAGGGCCTCGCGATCGGGACGCAGGCTCGGCGGCGGCCAGTTCTCGAGCTGCATGCCGAGCGACAGGCCGTGGCTCTCGAGCACGTCCTTAATCTCCGTGAGCGACTTCTTGCCCAGGTTCGGCGTGCGCAGCAGCTCCACCTCGGTGCGCTGCACCAGGTCGCCGATGTAGTTGATGCTCTCGGCCTTCAGGCAGTTCGCAGAGCGCACGGTCAGCTCCAGCTCGTCCACCGGACGCATCAGGATCGGGTCGATCTGTGCCTCGGCGGCAGCGCCGGCGCCCTCTTCCTGGCCCTGCAGATCGACGAAGACGCTCAGCTGATCCTTCAGGATGCTGCCCGCGCGGCGGATCGCCTCCTCCGGATCGATGGTGCCGTTGGTCTCGATGTCGATTATGAGCTTGTCGAGGTCGGTGCGCTGCTCCACGCGGGCCGCCTCCACGTTGTACGTAACCCGGCGGATCGGGCTGAACGAGGCGTCCAGCTGCAGACGCCCGATGGGACCGCTCTGCTCCTCGAAGCTCGCGCGCTGGGTGGCCGGACGGTAGCCCCGGCCGCGGATCACCTTCAGCACCATGCGCAGCTCGCCGGCCTTGGTCAGGTTGGCGATCACCAGATCCGGGTTCAGGATCTC
>CAYQZN010000551.1:0-1264 GCA_964421805.1 uncultured Woeseiaceae bacterium | reverse complement strand
GCATGCGCGCCGTCGCCGAGGAGCGATCACGGGAGATCAACGCCGCCTACGACCTCGTCAAGGATTCGCGAGGTATGTAGGAGGGGCTTCAGCCCCGATTCAGTCCCCGATTCAGTCCCCGATTCATCGGCCAATCGGGCCTGAAGGCCCTCCTACGTGGATTACGTTAAATCTGCCCTGCGGGCTTGAATCCTGCCGAGCCTTCTGCGACGTTTACGAAGTCACTTTTAGAACGAAACCGACCGCCTGGTCGGTATAACAACGAGGGGGAGAAGCATGAAGAGCAATAAGCGATTCAGCCGGGTGGTCCGTGGATCCCTGGCGGTACTTGCGTGCCTCGCGATGCTGCCGGGACAAGCGGTACTCGCGAAGGCCGACAAGGGGAACCGCGGCGTCCCGAACGGGGAACGCCCGCAATTCGCGGTCAGCGTGGTGTCCAGCGCTGCGGACCAGGTAACGGGCGGCGACGCCCGCATTCATATCGACGTCCCGCGCACCGTGCCGCCACATCAGGTCAGGGTCATGGTCAACGGGCAGAACCAGGCGGGCCGTTTCGAACTGCTGGCGGGCACGCGCACTCTGTCGGGCGTGATCGACGGACTCGCGCTCGGCGAGAACGAAGTCACGGTGAAACCGAACGGCAAGGGACGCGGCCGCCCGGACGACGTAAACCTGACGCTGACAAACCACCCCGTCACCGGCCCGGTCTTCTCCGGACCGCATCAGGATCCGTTCGTGTGCACCGTCCACGATAACGGCCTCGGTCAGGCCATCCCGGACAACGACAGCGAAGGCTTCCCGGTCTTCGAGAACGGCTTTGACGACGGCGAGGTGATCGGCTTCAGCAAGGACTGCAGCGCGGAGACCCTGGTCACCTACGTCTACCGCTCGACCAGCGGCGGCTTCCAGCCGTATACGCCCGGCGACCCGCGACCTGCGGATATGGCGACCACCACCACGATGGACGGCAAGAGCGTCGACTACTTCGTGCGCTGGGAACGCGGCACGATCAACCGCTTCATCTACAGCATCGCCATGCTGACGCCTTTCAGCGATGACCCGGACGGACTGGACACCTCGTCCTGGAACGGCAAGCTCATCTACTACTTCCAGGGCGGCGTCGCCATCGGCCACACCCAGGGCGATCCGAGCGGAAGCCGTATGCTCTACGACTACGGCCTGTCACAGGGTTATGCCATCGCGTACTCCACGGGCACCAAGACGGGCACTCACTACAACCTTCAGCTCGGCGGCGAGACGGCGC
>CAYQZN010000550.1:0-1272 GCA_964421805.1 uncultured Woeseiaceae bacterium | reverse complement strand
GTAGAAGGGGCTTCAGCCCCGATTCATTTCACAATCGGGGATAAATCCCCTCCTACCTGCGGGTCAGGGTGGCGCCCTGGACGGGGAGGCCTGCGGGGGCCACGCGCTGGCCCGTGGCGGTGTCTTCCAGTTCCAGCGTGGTCAGCTCTGCCGTGAAGGTCACGGATGAGGGCGGCGGCGGGGGTGGCGGCGGTGGCGGATTCGTGCCGCCGGTGTCGCCGCCACCGCCTCCTCCGCCGCCGCAGGCGGCCAGCATCAGGAGGCAGGCCGAAAGCAGGCATCCGCGCCGCAGTGTGTGGATCATCGGTTTCATGTCGGCCACCTTCAGAAGTCGTAGGTAATCAGGAAGCGGGTGGTGCCCTGGGGCAGCTCGAAGGGCGAGCCGAGCTGCAGGTTCAGGGTGCCGTCGTCGGCAGCATAGGTGCCGGAACCGAGACGGGTATCGCCGGCGTCCACCGCGCCATCGCCGTCCGCATCCCGCCACAGGCTGACCCGCTGCACCTCGGCGGCGTCGTCGCCGGAGCCGGAGGCGCGCAGCGTCAGGCGCCGCAGTACCACGTCGGAGGTCGCGCTCTGCAGTTCGAAGCGGAGCAGCGGCACGTCGGCGGCGCCGGCGGACACCTCCCGGTCGGCGACGGCGAGACCGGCGGTGTCCACCGAGGGACCCGCGGTCGCGACGGCTATGCCGCCCGGATCCACGATCGTGCCGTTGCGCTCCCCGTCGGCGTCGTTCGGACCGCCGTCCTCCAGCGTGAGCTGCACGCAGTGATGACCCGCTGTCAGCCCGTCCGTGTAGCGGTCGCTGTCCGGTTCGGGGCAGACGCCCGGCTCGCCGGCCGCCGAGGCCAGTGCGTTACCGGCATCCTCCGCGAAGTCCTGCCAGCCGAGGTCGGCGAGGTATTTGCGCCAGAGGGCACCGGCGGGCAGGGGCTCGGGCAGCGGGATCACCACGCGCGCCGTGTCGTCGGGCGTGGAGAAGCGGCGCACCTCGAAGTCGAAGATGCCGAGCGGATAGTGATAGCGCGCGTCGTCCACGTTGGCCGCCGGCCCGCCGCCGCTGCCGTGGTTGCGGATATCGGTCATGGTGACCCGGGCGTCGTCGCCGCTCGCGAGCGCAGTGCGGCCGAGGGCGAGCACGTTGCCCTCCTCCGTCTGCAGGATGGCCGGGGAGCCGGTCTCGGCGACCAGGTGGTGCCAGTCCTCGCTCGGGTCGAGCCAGGCGGGCACGCCGTTGCGGTTGCGGTCGGCGATGCCCTCGGACGCGTCGTCGAT
>CAYQZN010000549.1:0-1275 GCA_964421805.1 uncultured Woeseiaceae bacterium | reverse complement strand
CTTCATCAATGACGACGTGATACTGGTCGGTGACGAGACGGGAGCAGCGTAAGACGATGGCTAGAACGGAAGCTGAAGTGACCGAGTCGACCCGCGGTGGCCTGGTGAAGTGGATCAACGACCGCTTCCCGCTGGAGAGCATGCTGAAAGAGCATGTCACCGAATACTACGCCGCCAAGAATTTCAACGTGTGGTACGTCTTCGGTGTGCTGTCGATGGTGGTGCTGGTCATCCAGCTGGTGACCGGCATCTTCCTGACCATGAACTACAAGCCTTCGGCGAACGAGGCGTTCGCGTCGGTCGAGTACATCATGCGCGACGTGGACTGGGGGTGGCTGATCCGCTACATGCACTCCACCGGCGCCTCCGCCTTCTTCGTGGTGGTGTATCTGCACATGTTCCGGGCCATGCTGTACGGCTCGTACAAGAAGCCGCGGGAACTGATCTGGATCATCGGCATGCTGATCTTCCTGGTGCTGATGGCGGAGGCGTTCTTCGGCTACCTGCTGCCATGGGGCCAGATGTCCTACTGGGGCGCCCAGGTGATCGTGTCCCTGTTCGGCGCCATACCGGCCATCGGCGACACGCTGGTGGAGTGGATCCGCGGTGACTACTCCATCTCGGATATCACGCTGAACCGGTTCTTCGCCCTGCACGTCATCGCGCTGCCGCTGGTGCTGGTCATGCTGGTGGTGGTGCACATCCTGGCGCTGCACGAGGTGGGCTCTAACAACCCGGACGGCATCGAGATCAAGGAGCACAAGGATGCGGACGGCGTGCCGGTCGACGGCGTGGCGTTCCATCCGTATCACACCTCCAAGGACCTGGTGGCGATCATCGTCTTCCTGATGGCGTTCTCGGCGGTGGTCTTTTTCGCACCCGAGATGGGCGGTTACTTCCTGGAGCACGCCAACTTCGATCCGGCGGATCCGCTGGTGACGCCGGAGCACATCGCGCCCGTTTGGTACTTCACGCCCTTCTACGCGATCCTGCGGGCGGTGCCGGACAAGTTGCTCGGCGTCATCCTGATGGGCGCGGCCGTGCTGCTGCCGCTGTTCCTGCCCTGGCTGGACCGCTGCAAGGTCCGGTCCATCCGTTACCGGGGTATGATCTACAAGGGCGCGCTGGCTGCCTTCGTCGTCAGCTTCCTCGTGCTGGGTTATCTCGGAGTGCAGCCCGCGACCGGCCTGTACACGCTGCTGGCGCGGATATTCACGGTGGTGTACTTCGCGTTCTTCCTGCTGATGCCGTTCTACACGAAGATCGAGAAAACCA
>CAYQZN010000548.1:0-1281 GCA_964421805.1 uncultured Woeseiaceae bacterium | reverse complement strand
CCGGGACAGACATGCAGGGCCCCTTCGACATAACCGCCGACCTGGACACGCCGGTATCGGCCTGGCTGAAGCTGGCGGATCTCGGCCCGCGTTTCCTGCTCGAGAGCGTGGAGGGAGGAGAGCGGCTGGCGCGCTATTCCTTCCTCGGTTTCGGGCCGGGACGCGAGGTGCGGCTGGATGCCGACGGTTTCCGGGTGGACGGCGAATCGCGGCCGCTGCCGCGGGGTCGGGACGAACTCCTCGACGGACTGCGCCAGGCGCTGGCCGGCGTGCCCCGGCTCGCGCCGGAGGTTGAAGAGCTGCCATTCACCGGCGGGCTGGTCGGCGTCTCCGGCTACGACCTGGTGCGCTGGTTCGAGCGCCTGCCGGACGGTCCTCCGGCCCAGGAAGGCATGCCGATGGCCGCCTACGTGGCGCCGGAGTCGCTGCTGGTCTTCGACCACCTCACCCGCCGCGCCGCCCTGCTGCACGCGGGGCCGGAGGCCGAGCGCCGGGCGCTGCGCGCCGAGGTGATCGGCCGCCTGCGGGGCGCCGTGCCCCAGGCTGGCCAGGCTGGCCAGGCTAGCCACGGTGTCCGGGATGCCGGGGGCGGCGATACCGGCGGCCGGGTTGCGGAAGCCACCGCCAGCGTCTCGCCGGAGGAGTACATGGCGGCGGTGGAAGAGGCCAAGGAGCACATCGCCGCCGGCGATATCTACCAGATCGTGCTCTCGGTGTGCTTCTCCGGCGCCACCACGGTCTCGCCCTTCGAGGCCTACCGCGCGCTGCGGCTGCTGAACCCCTCGCCGTACCTCTTTTTCGTGGATCTCGGCGACCTCCAGGTCGTGGGCTCGTCGCCGGAGGCGCTGGTGCGGCTGAACGGCAGGCGGGCCTCGCTCAGACCCATCGCCGGCACCCTCCCGCGCGGGGCGACGACGGCCGAGGACCGCGCCAACGAGCAGCGGCTGCTGGCCGACCCCAAGGAGATCGCCGAGCACGTGATGCTGGTGGATCTCGCCCGCAACGATCTCGGCCGGGTGGCCGAGGCCGGCAGCGTGCACGTGGACCCCTACCTGTCCATCGAGCGCTACAGTCACGTCATGCACATCGTGAGCGGCGTGCAGGGCACGCTGGCGGAAGACCGGGACGCGTTCGACCTGTTCGCCGCCGCCTTCCCGGCGGGCACCCTGGTGGGCGCGCCGAAGGTCCGCGCCATGGAGATCATCGACGCCATGGAGCCGGTGGGCCGCGGCCTGTACGCGGGCACGGTGGGCTATTTCGGCCACGGCGGCGACATGGACC
>CAYQZN010000547.1:0-1282 GCA_964421805.1 uncultured Woeseiaceae bacterium | reverse complement strand
CCACCTGGGTGCGCAACGGCTCGGCCTTCGTCGTGCCCTCGGCCATGTCGAAGTCCGGCATCGACGCCATGACCAAGTCGCTGGCCACCGAATGGGGCCGCTACGGCATCCGCCTGAACTGCATCGCGCCGGGCCCGTTCCCGACCAAGGGCGCGTGGGAGCGGCTGAACCCGGGCTCCAAAGCAGCGGAGAAACAGGACTCGATGGAGCAGTCCAACCCCTGGGGCCGTTACGGCGAGATGCCGGAGCTGGCCAATCTCGCCACCTTCCTCATGGCCGACGGCTGCGACTACCTCACCGGCGAGACCATCGCCATCGACGGCGCCCAGGGGCTCGCCACCGGCGGCAACTTCTACTCCCAGCTGATCGACGTCACCGACGACGAATGGGACGAGATGCGCGAGGAGATCCGCAAGGCGAACGAGCGGGACAAGGCCGCGCGGAATGGGTAACGTCCGGCTGTGCCGACTGGCGGCGATAATTGTCCTGCTCTGCCTGCCGCTGCCGCCTGTTCAGGCCGCCGACATCGGTCTCTCCCGCTGGCGAACAGTCGAGCCCATCCCGTCGCCGGCGGGCGATGGCAGCGCCCAGCCCCATCTCGCCGTGGCACCGGACGGCACGGTCGTACTGAGCTGGCTCGAGCCGAAGGGCGACGTTCATGCGTTGCGCTACTCGCGGCTAGAAGGCGAGACCTGGAGCGAGCCGGTGGAGATCGCGCGCGGCACGGACTGGTTCGTAAACTGGGCCGACTTCCCGTCGGTCGTGCCCATCACCGACGAAATTTGGGCCGCCCACTGGCTCGCGAGATCCGCCGACTCCGCCTACGCTTACGATGTGATGCTGACGGTGTCCGACGACGCCGGCGAAACCTGGTCGAAACCCTTCCGGCCTCATACCGACGGCACACCCACCGAGCACGGCTTCGTAACCCTGTTTCCCTGGCAGGATGCCGTCGGCGTGGTCTGGCTGGACGGACGCAACATGACCGGCGGCCATGGCGACCATGGCGGCGGCATGACGCTGCGCTCGGCGCTGGTCTCGCCCGCGGGCGAACTGATCGACGGGCAACTGGTCGACGGGCTCGTCTGCGATTGCTGCCAGACGGATGCCGTGGTCACGGGGGCCGGACCGCTGGTCGTCTACCGCAATCGGACCGAGGACGAGATCCGCGACATCCAGGCCGTGCGTGCCGGCGACGATGGCTGGGGGGAACCGGTGGCGGTCCACGACGACGGCTGGAAGATCGCCGGCTGCCCGGTCAACGGTCCCGCCATATCCACTG
>CAYQZN010000546.1:0-1282 GCA_964421805.1 uncultured Woeseiaceae bacterium | reverse complement strand
CGCTACACGGCATTCCACCGCGCACTGGGAACCGCGCTGGAGGCTCGTGGCGTGGAGGTGACGGACGACCCGGCTCGCGCATCCGCCGTGCTCGATATCACCAGGGACGAGACGGGGCAGCGGGTCCTGTCGGTGTCCGCCCGCAACGTCCCGCGGGAGTTCGAGATCTACTACACCGTGGAGTATTCCGTGCGCACCACCGAGGGCACGGTGCTCGAGCCTCAGCGCATCACGCTCACCCAGGACTACACCTGGGAGGAGACGCAGGTACTCGGCAAGCGGCGCGAGGAGGAGATGCTGCGTGACGCCCTGATCCGCGACCTCGTGCGCCAGGTCGTGCGCCAGCTCGCCAGCATCGACTGATCATGCTGCGCTGCGCCGAGCTCGCGGACGCGGACATCCGCGCCCTGTTCGCACCCTACCGACTCGGCACCGAGCGACTGGCGGATGGCCGTCCGATACCGGGCAGCTACTGGGGCGAGCCCGAGGCCGGGCTCGTGGGGCGCACGCTCTACTACCGGGGCGACACGCCCGTGCATTCGCTGCTGCACGAGGGGGCGCACTACGTCTGCCTGTCGCCCGCGCGCCGCGCCGGCCTGCACACGGACGCGGGCGGCGACGACCTCGAGGAATGCGCGGTCTGCTATCTCCAGGTGCTGCTCGGAGACGCACTGCCGGGAGTGGACCGCGGCCGACTGTTCGCCGACATGGACGCGTGGGGCTACAGCTTCCGGTTCGGCAGCGCGGGCGCCTGGTTCCGCGAGGACGCCGCGGATGCGCTGGCCTGGCTGCGCCGCGAAGGACTGGTGGACGGGCACGGGCGGCCGCGGGCGGTGCTGCGCGGGGCCGCGGCTTGAGGCCGGCCGCGCAGCCGCCTGCGGGAAGAACCCTGGCTGCGAGAACGCGGGTCTCCTATAGTGGTCGGCCCGTCACGGCAGGGCCCGCACCATGACCGTACTCCTGCGCTACGCGGCCTACGCGCTCGCCACCGGCGGCCTGGTGGGCCTGCTCGTCCTGCTCGAGGTCGAGTTCCCGGGCAGCCTCGGCCTGCAGGTGTTCCGGGGCCCGTCCGATGCGCTGGGCACCAGCGAGTACTCCCTGGTCGAATCCCTGCAGTTGGTGCTGATCGTGGTCAGCGGGCTCGTCTTCGGCGCCGTCGCCTGGTGGCACCGGGGCCAGCGGCCGGTCGCGATCGGCTTCGCAGCCCTGGCGCTGGCCTGCCTGGTGCGCGAACTCGACTACTTCCTGGATCTCTGGTTCGCCGACAACCTCTGGCAGGTGC
>CAYQZN010000545.1:0-1282 GCA_964421805.1 uncultured Woeseiaceae bacterium | reverse complement strand
GTCGCATGGATACTGGCCGGGAAAAACCGCATCGACGGGGAGCAGCGACTGATGGCGCGTATGGAATCGATCTGCGTATTTGCGGGGTCCAGCAGCGGTACCCGGGCGGCTTATGCGAGCGCCGCCGAAGAACTGGGCCGTGCCATCGCAGGGCGCGGCTGGCGGGTGGTGTACGGCGGCGGTCGGGTGGGGCTGATGGGCGTGCTCGCCGACGCGGCGCTGGGGGCGGGCGGCGAGGTCATCGGCGTGATCCCAGAGGCGCTGATGCGCAAGGAGGTGGGCCACCAGGGACTCACCGACCTTCGCGTCGTGCAGACCATGCATCAGCGCAAGGCACTGATGTCGGAACTCTCTGACGGTGTGGTGGCGCTGCCCGGCGGCCTCGGCACCCTGGAAGAACTGTTCGAGATACTGACCTGGGCGCAGTTGGGAATCCATGCCAAGCCCTGCGGCATGCTGAACGCCGATGGTTATTACGACGACCTGCTCCGCTTCCTGGACCAGACGGTGAGCGAGGGTTTCGTGCGCGGAGAGCATCGGGACATGATTATCGCGGCCAGCGAGGCTTCCGCGCTGCTGGACCTCATGGCGGCCTACACGCCGCGCTACACGCCCAAGTGGATGGACCGGGACGAAACCTGAGCGCGGGCCGGCGCGTCGCGGCTCATCGCAGCGTTCAGCGGCCTGACCGGCGTCGAACATTACGTCCCGCGGCGGTAGCATTGTCGCTCCGGGAGCGCGGTCCGCGCTGCCATCGGTTGGAACGAAGGAGCTGAGCAGGCCATGCCGGGCAATTTCCGCAGCGACAACGAGTATCCCGTGGCACCCGAGATCATGGCGGCCCTGGCCGAAGTGAACGCCGGCCACGCCCACGCCTACGGCGAGGACGCCGCGACGGGGCGCCTGCGGCAGCGCTTCCGCGAGTTGTTCGAGCGCGAGGTCGAGATCTATCCGCTGGCCTCCGGCACGGCCGCCAACTCGCTCGCGGTCGCCCAGACCTGCGGCTCGATCGGGGCGGTGGTCTGCCACCGTGATGCGCACCTCAACACCGACGAGTGCGGCGCGCCCGAGTTCTTCAGCGGCGGTGCCAAGCTGCTGGCCCTGGACGGCCCCGACGGCAAGCTGGGACCGGCCGCCGTGGAGGAGACGGTCGCCGCGTCGCTCGCGATGGGCGAACATGCGAGCCGCCCCCGGATGCTGAGCCTGACCCAGGCGACGGAACTGGGCACCGTCTACACGCCCGACGAGGTGGCCGCACTCGCTGCCGTCGCGCACCGGGACG
>CAYQZN010000544.1:0-1282 GCA_964421805.1 uncultured Woeseiaceae bacterium | reverse complement strand
AACTTCGCCATCGCCCGTGTCGACTCCGCTCTGACGGACGTGAACGGCCTCCGGGCGAACCTGGGTGCCATCCAGAACCGCTTCGAGTCCACCATCACCAACCTGCAGACGGTGAGCGAGAACCTGTCCGCCTCCCGCGGCCGGATTCTGGACGCCGACTTCGCTGCCGAGACCGCCAACCTGACCAAGGCGCAGGTCCTGCAGCAGGCCGGTGTGGCCGTGCTCGCACAGGCGAACGCCCAGCCCCAGCTGGCGCTGAGCCTCCTGCAGTAAGCGAGAGCCAGAGCGAGAGTCAGAGCGATAGCCCCAGCCATCGCACTGACAATCGCTGGATGGGGGAGGGGCGGCCGCGTGCCGCCCCTTCCTTCTCCCCTCCCGGACAGCGACTTCACGAAGGAATGGGGCAAGCATGAGAACGCATGACGCCGGCTACCAGGCCCATCCCGCCATCCGGCCGGCAACCGCCGGCGAGGCGGATCTCCACGGCGGCAACGAGACGCCGGCGACAGGCACGACCTTGCCGTTTTCCGCGCCGCGCGACGTGCGGCGTCAGCTGGAGCTGGCCGTGCATCAGCTGAACAGCGGCAGCATCCGCTCCGGCATGTATCTGCGCTTCGCCGTCGACTACAGCGAAAATCCCGCAACCGTGCGGGTTACGGATTCGAAAACCGGCGAACTGGTTCGCTCCATCCCCTGGGGGGAGTTGTTGCCGGAGTTGGACCGCTCGTCCAACGACAGCCTGGCCTGAAATGGCACGCTTCTTGGATTGCAGTAGCTGAGTTTCAGATTGGCCGGAGCAAGCCGGCCTGCCAGACACGAACGAAATAGCAGGAAAGGGCAGCGACCGATATGGCGAGCATCACCTCCACAGGCATCGGATCGGGACTGGACGTCGGCGGCATCGTCGAGCAGCTGGTCGCGGCCGAAGGCCAGCCCGCTCAGCAGCGCTTCGCGCGGCAGGAGGCGCGGGCGCAGTCCGAGTTGTCCGCCTACGGCACGCTGAAGTCGGCCCTGTCCGATTTCCGCGATCAGCTCGACGGCATGCAGTCGCTGAACTCGCTGCTGACCCGTAAGGCGAGTTCCGGCAACGAGGAGCTGTTCGCGGTGGTCCCGGACGAGACGGCGATACCCGCGAGCTATTCGGTCGAAGTGGTGCAGCTGGCTGAGGCGGCGAAGCTGACCTCCGGCGCCTTCGCCGACTCCGACGCCGTGGTGGGCACCGGCACGCTCACGATCGGCGTGGGCGCACTGAGCTTCGACGTCGAGATCACCGAAGAGAACA
>CAYQZN010000543.1:0-1289 GCA_964421805.1 uncultured Woeseiaceae bacterium | reverse complement strand
ACGGGGTCTGGAACAGCAGCAGGCCGACAGTGACGCCGATAAGCGCCAGCGGCGCCGTCAGCCAGATCACGAGCGGCTGGCGGAAGGCGTTGAACATGACCACCACGGCCAGGATCATGGCCGCGAAACCAAAAGGTGCGGACGCGGCCAGGCCCGCGTTGGCCTCCTGCGAGGCCTTGTATTCGCCGTGCCACTCCAGGGCGTAGCCGGGCGGCAGCTCGATGGCCTCGACCTGGGGGCGGATGCGCTCCAGCAGCGGCGCCCACAGCTTGCCGGGCAGAGGATCGGCCTGGGCCTTGATGGTGGGGAACCGGTCCACCCGGCGGATGATGGCGTCCACCCACTGAATCTCCACGTCCCGCACCAGCTGGCCGACCGGCAGATAGCGGCCGGCGGCGGGGCTGTACACCTGGACGTTACCCAGTTCGTCGGGGCCGGCACGCTCGGCCAGCGGCGCCCGTGAAACGATGGGAATGAGGTCGTCGCCCTCACGGTAGACGCCCACGTTCTCACCAGTGTAGACACGCTGCAGCGCAGCGCTGACCTCTGTGGCGCTGACGCCCGCCCGGCGGGCCGCCACCTCGTCCACCACCGGACGCAGGACGGGCACGCGCTGGCGCCAGTCGTCCTGGATCGCCATCGTCTCCGGATCCCCCGCCATTACGGCTTTGGCCTGATCGGCGAGCCGTCTGAGGACGTCCGGGTCCGGCCCGCGGAACGCGGCCTCGATCTTCTTGCCGCCGCCGCGGCCGAGCATGAACTTCCAGACCTTTATGTCGGCGTCCGGATGGCGCGCCGTGAGTTCGTCCTGGAGCTCGCCCACCAGGCCCGGAATGATCGACGCATTCTCGACGTCCACCAGCAGCTGGCCGTAGCTCGAGCTCGGATCTTCGGGGCTGTAACTCAACATGAAGCGCAGCCCGCCCTGGCCGACGAAGCTGGTGACGTTGGTGACGCCGGACTTCGTACGCACGTGCTCGCCAGCCGCTTTCATCTCCGCGGCCGTGGCCTCGATATCCGTCCCCTGGGGCAGGTACATGTCCACCACGAACTGGGGCCGCGCCGAATCGGGCATGAACCCGGGCGGGACGTAGCCGAAGCCGATGACGGCACCGGCCAGCAGGACGATCAGCGTGACCCCGGATGCAGTCCGGCGACGCAGCACCGCCGTCAGCACGCCACGGTAGCGGCCCAGTATCCCGCCATCGTCGGCATCGGCTCCCGGGTCCTTCGGCTTCACCCGCAGAAAACGCACGCAGAGCAGCGGCGTGATGGTCACCGCCAGCAGC
>CAYQZN010000542.1:0-1294 GCA_964421805.1 uncultured Woeseiaceae bacterium | reverse complement strand
GCTCGTCCAGCTCGTCCGGGTGATTCACGTGCAGCACCAGCCAGACCGTCTGCCGCGCCGCCCGCAGCGCGGCCACCAGCTCCGGCGTAATGCGTTCCGGGGCGGCCACCGGCACCCGGCTGTGCACGCGCAGGACGCGCACGTGTTCCGCCGTCGCCAGCCCGTCGACGATGCGCCCGAGACGCCGCGGCGACAGGATGAGCGGGTCGCCGCCGCTCAGGATGACTTCCCAGACGCCCGTCTGCGCGCGAATGTAGTCCAGCGCCGCCGCCAGTTCCTCACGGCCGAGCAGCCCCGCGTCGGCCTGGCCCACGGTCTCGCGGCGGAAGCAGTAGCGGCAATACACCGGGCAGGTGGTGGTCGGCTGCAGCAGCAGGCGGTCCGGGTAACGATGCACGATGCCCGCCACGGGACTGTGGGCGCCGTCGCCGATGGGGTCGGCCAGTTCTCCGTCGCCCGCGGTCAGCTCGTCGGCGGAAGGCAGGAACTGTAGCGCCACGCCTGTCGAACCGGCGGCGATGCGCCGGGCAACCGCGGGGGTGATGGCGACGGCATAGCGCTCGGCCACGCTGCGCAGGCCGGGCAGCGCCTCGGCGGGCACGAGACCGGCCCGCGCGAGATCGTCGGCACTGGTGAGTCGGGTCACGGCCGCGCGCCTACCAGGAGTAGCGGGCCTGCAGGCTCACCTGCCGCCGTGGCGCCGGCGTGCCGGGGAACTCCTGGAAGTCGCTGTTGGTGACGTTGTCGGCCACCAGGCTCAGGTCGAGCCCCGAAGCGGGCCGCCAGGACAGTGCCACGGAGGCGGCGAAGGCGTCGTCGGAGCCGGTGCGCAGCGGGTTGTCCGCCTGGCGGCGGAGCTCGGTGTCCATCGCCAGCCGCCAGGCAGCGGCGACGTCGTATTCCAGTGCCACGGTCAGCCGCTGGCGGGCGTAGTTCAGCGCGTAGTAACTCGCGTCCACCGCCGCGGTGCCGTAGTCGGCATCCTTGTCCAGCCAGGCATAGCCGGCGCGCAGCGTCAGGCGGGACCAGGCACGGGCGAGATAGAGCTCCGCGCCGAGCACGTCGATGTCCACGGGATTCGCCTGGCGGACGAAGGGCGCGCCGGAGAGGAAGGTCCAGTCCACCAGGTCGTCGTCGTCGCGGCGGAACACGGTGGCCTCGGCGCGCCAGCTCTCCGCAACGTGGGTATAGCCCAGCTCCAGGGTGCGGGCGGTCTCGCGGTCCAGGGTCGGATTGCCGCCGAACAGCCCGTCGGGCGGCGAGGCCAGGGCCGTGTAGCCGGGCACCTGGGAGG
>CAYQZN010000541.1:0-1302 GCA_964421805.1 uncultured Woeseiaceae bacterium | reverse complement strand
GCGTGAATCTCAACCTGCCCGTGGTGGGCTCCATCCTGCGCCGCGGCGGCGGCTTTTTCCTGCGCCGCAGTTTCCGCGGCAATCGCCTGTACGCCGCCGTGTTCTATGCCTACCTGCGGGCGCTTATCACCCGCGGCTTCAGCATCGAGTACTTCGTGGAGGGCGGGCGCAGCCGCACCGGGCGGCTTCTGAGGCCCAAGGGCGGCATGCTGGTCATGACGGTGGAGTCGTTCCTGCAGGACCCCCGCCGCCCGGTCGTCTTCGTGCCCGTCTACTTCGGCTACGAGAAGCTGGTGGAAGGCAAGGCGTACATCAGCGAGCTCGCCGGCGAGGAGAAGAAGAAAGAGACCGTGTTCGGCCTGATCGGCTCCCTGCGCACGCTGCGCGACTACTTCGGCGAGGTCTACGTCAACGTGGGCGAGCCGCTGGAGCTCACCGCGCTGCTGGACCGGCATCGTCCCGGCTGGCGGGACGAGGAGCTGCTCGAGGGCGAGCGGCCGGCCTGGCTTCCGGAGGTGATCGGCGACCTGGAGCGCCGCATCATGTGGCGGATCAATGCCGCCGCCGCGGTCACGCCGATCAGCCTGCTCGCTCTGGCGCTGCTGGCGACGCCGCGCCAGACCATGCCGGAGTCCACGCTGCAGCGCCAGCTCACGCTGCTGCTGGAGCTGCTGCGCCGCTTCCCCTACAGCGACGCCGTGACGGTCACCGAACTCGGGCCCGAAGCGGTCATCGCCCACGGCGAGAAGATGGGCGTCATCCGACGCGAGGAGCACCCCCTCGGCGATCTCATCCTGATGCGGGAGAGCGAGGCGGTGCTGATGACCTATTTCCTGAACAACGTGCTTCACCTGCTGTCCCTCCCGGGCCTGGTGGCCGCCTGTTTCATCCAGAGCCGCCGGCTCGCGCTGGCCGAGGTGGTGCGCCTGGTGGGCCTCACCTATCCCTACGTGCGTGCGGAACTGTTCCTGCGCTGGCGGGGCGGCGAGATGGAGGCGCTGGTGCGCGACGTCATCGATCAGCTCACCGGCCTCGGGCTTCTGCGGCTGTCCGAGGACGGCCAGACGCTGCGCCGGCCCCGCGCGGGCAGCGCAGCCGCCTTCCAGCTGGTCCAGCTCGGCCGCCTGATGCTGCCGATGCTGCAGCGTTACTACATGACCATCGCGCTGCTGGAGCGCTATGGATCGGGGCGCCTCAGCCAGGGGCGCCTGGAGCGCATCTGCGAACTCTCCGCGCAGCGACTGTCGATGGTGTCCGGGCTGCGCTCGCCGGACTTCTTCGATCGCAAGCTGTTCCAGGAAT
>CAYQZN010000540.1:0-1315 GCA_964421805.1 uncultured Woeseiaceae bacterium | reverse complement strand
CATCCCGCACCGGCCCCGCGAGCACGTCATGGACGGCCTGTTCGGCTTCGCCGAGTACCTGGGCGTGACGGAACGCCACCTGGCCTGGGACATACCCCTCTCCGATGCCGACCGCGAGTACGCCGCCGGCCACCTGCCTGCCGGACGGCCCTGGATGCTGCTGAGCCCGTGCAGTTCCCAGCGCGCCCGCAATTACCGCAACTGGAGCGTGGCCAGTTACGCACGACTCGTCGATCATGCGGCGCGACGCCACGGCGCCGGCACCGTGATCACCGGCGGCCCGACGACGCTGGAGAGGGAGTACGGCGAGGCCATCACCGCCGCCGCGGCGCACAAGCCGGTCAACCTGGTGGGCGCCAGCACGCTGAAACAACTGTTCGCGCTGATCCGCCGTGCCGCCGTCGTCGTCTGCCCGGACTCGGGCCCCGCCCACATGGCCACGGCGGCGGCGACGCCCGTGATCGGCCTCTATGCCACCTCCAATCCGGACCGTACCGGCCCGTATCTGAGCCGCCACCTGGTCGTGAATGCCTATCCGGAAGCGGTGCGGCGGGAATTCGGCAGGCCGGTGAGCGAGATCGCGTGGGGTCGGCGGGTGCGCGACCCGGCCGCCATGGACCTGATCCGGGCCGATGCGGTCGAGGCGCGGCTGGACGAGGTGCTGGGCGGCGCGGCGCCGGCCGCCTAGGTCGCCCGGGCGGCCAGTTCGCCGAGCGACGACAGTACGTCCTCCGGCGTGATCTCCCGCAGGCAGCGGAAGTGGCCCAGCGGGCATTCCCGCTCGAAGCAGGGGCTGCATTCCAGACCGAGATAATGCACCACCGCCCGGTCCGTCAGCGGCGGCGTGAAGGCCGGCGACGACGAGCCGTACAGCGCGGCCACCGGCAGTCCGACTGCCGCCGCGACGTGCATCAGCCCGGAGTCGTTGGTGACGCCCACCCGGCAGGCCGCGAGGAGATCGATGGCCTCCTCCAGGCTCGTGCGGCCGCACAGGTCCTGCACCGGCGCGGCCCCGGCGATGGCCCGCGCGGCGGCGGCATCCTTCGCCGAACCGAACACCCAGACGGCGTGGCCGCGATCAGTGAGCCGTGCGGCCAGCTCGGCGTAGTACTCCAGCGGCCAGCACTTGGCCGGTCCGTACTCGGCGCCCGGCATGAACGCGACCGGGTCGGCCGCCGGGTCCAGCCCCAGCCGCTCGAGGGCGCGGGCCTGACGTCCCGCGTCCACCCGCAGGCGCGGCCGCGGCAGCGCATCGGGCAGCGGCTCGCCGGGCTCGAGCCCGAGCGCCACGAATCGCTTCACCGTCTGGTCCAGC
>CAYQZN010000539.1:0-1320 GCA_964421805.1 uncultured Woeseiaceae bacterium | reverse complement strand
TCCGCCAGGCGGAGGAAGAAGCGGCCGATCTCGTGATCATCCGCATGGATACGCCCGGCGGGCTGGACAGTTCCATGCGGGACATCATCTCGGCCATCCTGAACGCCAGCGTGCCGGTCGCCACCTACGTCTCCCCCGCCGGCGCGCGCGCCGACAGCGCGGGCACCTACATCCTGTACGCGAGTCATATCGCGGCCATGGCGCCGACCACCCACCTGGGGGCAGCCACGCCCGTGCCGCTGGCCGGCGGCGGCGGCGATCGGCCCCGGCCGCCCCTGCCCGGCGGCCAGCCCCTGCCGGGAGACGGCGGCGGCTCCGGGGAGACCCCGACCGCCGATCAACCAGGCGATCAGACAAGCGATCAGACGGCCGATCGGGCCAGCGAAGACACGGACGCCGGCAGCGAGAACGCACCGGCGCCGGAAGGCGGCGCCGAGGCTCCTGCGGACCGGTCCGGTGACGCCATGAGCCGCAAGATCCTGAACGACGCCGTGGCCTACATCCGCGGACTCGCGGAGCGCCGGGGCCGCAACGCCGAGTGGGCCGAGAAGGCGGTGCGCGACGCCGCCACGCTCACCTCCAGCGAGGCGCTGGAGATGAACGTGATCGACCTGCTCGCCAGCGACACCGCCGACCTGCTGGCGCAGATCGACGGCCGCGAGGTAGAGCTGCCCGGGGGCATGGTGACACTCGACACGGACAACATGCGCATCGAGACCGTGGAACCCACCTGGCGGCAGAAGCTGCTGTCGGTCATCGCCAGCCCGGAGATCGCGCTGCTGCTGCTGCTCGTCGGCATCTACGGCCTGGTCTTCGAAGGCTGGAACCCGGGCGCCATCGTCCCCGGGGTGGTGGGCGCCATCTGCCTGCTGCTGGCCGCCTACGCACTGCAGGTGATGCCGGTGAACTACGCCGGACTCGGCCTGATCCTGCTCGGCATCGTGCTCATGATCGCCGAGATATTCGTGCCCAGTTTCGGCGCGCTCGGTTTCGGCGGCATCGCCGCATTCGTCATGGGGGCCATCATGATGTTCGACACGGGTGTCCCGGGCTTCGGTATCTCGCCCTGGTTCGTCATTATCGTCGTCGGCGCCTTCGGACTGCTGCTGATGTGGGTCATCGGCTACCTGCTGCGCCTGAGGCGCAAGGGCGCCGTGAGCGGTCAGGAGCAGATCCTCAAGGAGATCGCCGTGGCCCGCGAGGACTTCGCGGACCAGGGCGCCGTCATGCTGGAAGGCGAGACCTGGACGGCGCGCACGAGCGAACCGGTGAAGAAGGGCCAGAAACTGCGGGTCGAGCGCATCGACGGGCTCGTACTCG
>CAYQZN010000538.1:0-1323 GCA_964421805.1 uncultured Woeseiaceae bacterium | reverse complement strand
TTCACGGCCATCACCACCCAGGGCGTCGGCGATCCCGGCGCGCTCGCGGGCGGCATCTCCGAGGCGCTGATCACCACGGCCGCGGGACTCACCGTGGCCATCCCGTCGCTGATCGGTTACCGCTACTTCCGCAGCCGTGTGGACGCGCTCGTGGTGCAGATGGAGAAAGAGGCCCTGAAGCTGGTGGAAGCGGTGCAGCGGCGGCGCGACGCGGGACAGCGTCAGCCATGAATCTCGCCACCCGCCCGCCGGAGGAGCCCGAGGTGAACCTGACGTCGCTGATCGACGTCGTGTTCCTGTTGCTGATCTTCTTCATGGTTTCCACCAGTTTCGTGAAGGAGTCCCGGCTCACGATCACGCTGCCGGAGGCCGAGAGCGAGGCTCCGGCGGCCGCGGCGGAGCGCCTGGAAGTGGCCGTCACCGCCGCCGGCACCTTCCTGGTCAACGGCCGGGAACTGGTCAACAACAGCCCGGTGACGCTGCGCCGCGCCCTGCTGGAGGTCTCCGGCGGCGACACCGGTCTGCCGGTCACCATCGTCGCGGACGCCGACGCCCGCCATCAGTCGGTGGTCACGGTGATGGACGTCGCCGGCCGCATGGGCTTCGTGAAGATCGACATCGCCACGGTCTCCGGCGGGGACTGAGCGGGCATGGCCGTCGCTTCCGTCGACTCTCACGGGCTCTCCGTCTATCGGCGCCTGCTCGGCTACACCGCCAGCCATCGGCTGGTGCTGATACTGGCCGGCATCGCCATGGCGCTCTCGGCGCTGGTGGAGGCGGGCATCGCGATGCTGATGGAGCCGCTGATGGACGAGACGCTGCTCGCGCGCAACGAGAGCGTCGCCGCCTGGATGCCGATCGCCTTCATCGCCGCCTTCTTCGTGCGCGGCATAGCGGGCTTCGGCTCGGAGTACGGGTTGGGCTGGATCGGGCGGCAGATCATTACCAAGCTGCGCGACGAGACCTTCGACAAGTACCTGGTACTGCCTGCCTCGTTTTTCGATACGCGCTCTTCGGGACCGCTGCTGTCGAAGATGACCTACAACATCGAGATGGTGGCCGAGTCCGCCACCAACGTCGTGACCGTGCTCATCCGCGACACGCTGAAGATCATCTCCCTGCTGGCGGTGATGATCTACCAGAGCCTGATCCTCACCGCCTTCGTCGCGCTCGTGGTGCCGCTGATCGCGGTGCTGATCGGTTACCTCAGCAAGACCTTCCGCCGTTACTCGCAGCGCATCCAGAATTCGGTGGGCGACGTCACCCAGGTGACCGAGGAGGCGGTGCAGGGCCACCGGGTGGTGAAGGTGTTCAACGGCCAGG
>CAYQZN010000537.1:0-1324 GCA_964421805.1 uncultured Woeseiaceae bacterium | reverse complement strand
CTGCTGGGGCTGGCCGACGGCCGCTGGCAGGGGGAGGAGGAGATTCTCATGGATCCGTCGGCGGAGCCGATGAGATTCACCGGCACGCTGCACAGCGAACGTGCCCTCGGGGGCAAGGCACTCGCGGGCAGCTACGTCCAGAGCCGTGACGGTGAGACCACGCTGACCTGCCATACGGTGATCCGGCTTTCCGTCGATGGCGCGGCGGTGATGACCTGGGTGCCGTCAGAGGGCGAGCCGCAGATCTTCCGCGGCCGGATCAACGGGCCGGTACTGGAAGTCAGCCGCAACGACGACCACGGCATGCGCCACACCATCACCCAGGACTACGGTGACGGTAAGACCATGACGAACGTCATGACGGTGACGCCGCCCGACGGCGAGCCGGTGACCGTGTTCACCGGCCGCTACACGAAGCTCGGCCCGGTGGCCGGCCGCGAGTTATGGCGGGACCTGACCCTCCCCGACGCGGCCGGCGCGCGGCCGTTCTACGAGGCGGTGCTCGGCTGGACCGCGCAGCCCGTCGACATGGGCGGCTACGACGACTACAACATGCTGGACGCCGACGGCGAGGTGGCGGGCGGCGTCTGCCATGCCCGCGGCAGCAACGCCGACCTGCCGCCGGTTTGGCTGCTGTACTTCGCCGTGCCCTCGCTGGAGGATGCCGTCGCGGCGGCGGAGGCCAACGGCGGCAAGGTGGTCGCCGGCCCGAAGGGCTTCGGCGGCTTCAGCTACGCCGTGCTGGCGGACCCGGCCGGCGCCCAGTTCATAGCCTGCGAACAACGCGTCTGATCCGGAGTAGGAGGGCCTTCAGGCCCGATTGTCTGAATGAATCGGGGATAAATCCCCTCCTGCAGGCATCTTGACGAATCATGATACGTCAACCTAATATGATCCCATGTCAGCCATCAAAATCAGTTCCAAAGTCGACGAGAAGGTGTGGGCGGAACTCCGCGCCATGGCCGAAGAGTCGCACCAGAGCGTCTCCGGCCTGCTGACCGAGGCCATCAGCGAGTACGTCCAACGCCGGCGCGTGCGTCCGGACGTGCTGAAGCACCTCGACGACTCCATCGACGAGAACCGCCGTCTCGGGGAACTCCTTGCCAAATAGGGTGTTGTTCCTCACCGCCGACGAGGTGCTGGCCATCCACGACGCCCTTATCCGCGAATTCGGCGGTCCGGCCGGCGTGCGCGATCAGGGTCTGCTCGAGAGCGCCCTGTTCCGGCCGCGTACCGGCTACTACGAAGACCTGGCGGAGATGGCGACGGCGCTGTTCGAGTCGCTGCTGATGAACCACCCTTTCGTGGACGGCAACAAGCGCGT
>CAYQZN010000536.1:0-1331 GCA_964421805.1 uncultured Woeseiaceae bacterium | reverse complement strand
GCAGACTCATCAGCGAGAACCACCCCGACAAACTCGCCGCCCGCGGCCTGCCGGAGAGCATGCGCGCAGTGGCCGAGGAGCGATCGCGGGAGATCAACGCCGCCTACGACCTCGTCAAGGATTCGAGAGGCATGTAGGAGGGGCTTCAGCCCCGATTCATTAGAAGAAAATAGGGCCTGAAGGCCCTCCTACGGGGTCGGATTACGGCAGGGTTCCGCCGGACGTAATGCCAGTAGGCCACATCGTCCCAGACACAGGGCTTGAATCCATGCCCGGGTTCTGCGAGGTTTGACTGGTCACTTTTACAAGAAAACCGACCGCAAGGGTCGGTACGACAACGAGGGGGAATCTCATGAAGAGCGATAAGCGATTCGGTCGCGTCGTCCGTGCGTCACTGGCGTTGCTGGCGGCGGTGGTGCTAATGCCGGCGCAGACGGTTCTGGCAAAGCCCGGTAATGCCCAACGCGGCGGTCCGCCGTCTGATCAGTATTCCGTAAAGATCGTGTCCAGCGCTGCAGACCAGGTCACCGGCGGAGATGCCCGGCTGCACGTGGAACTCGAGAACCGGGCACCGGGCCAGATCCGGGTAGCTGTTAACGGCGAGCCCCGAGATGCCAGGTTTCAGCGGATTCCCGGCACAAAAATCCTGTCCGGTATCGTCGACGGTCTCGAACTCGGCGAAAACACGGTCACCATCCTGCCGCAAGGCAAGGGAAAGGGCCGTCCGGAACCCGTGAGCATCACGCTGGTGAATCACCCCGTCACGGGCCCGGTTTTCTCCGGACCGCATCAGGATCCGTTCGTGTGCACCGTCCACGATAACGGCCTCGGTCAGGCCATCCCGGACAACGACAGCGAAGGCTTCCCGGTCTTCGAGAACGGCTTTGACGACGGCGAGGTGATCGGCTTCAGCAAGGACTGCAGCGCGGAGACCCTGGTCACCTACGTCTACCGCTCGACCAGCGGCGGCTTCCAGCCGTATACGCCCGGCGACCCGCGACCTGCGGATATGGCGACCACCACCACGATGGACGGCAAGAGCGTCGACTACTTCGTGCGCTGGGAACGCGGCACGATCAACCGCTTCATCTACAGCATCGCCATGCTGACGCCGTTCAGCGATGATCCCGACGGCCTGGACAGCTCGTCCTGGAACGGCAAGCTCATCTATTACTTCCAGGGTGGTGTCGCCATCGGCCACACCCAGGGCGATCCGAGCAGGAGCCGTATGCTCTACGACTACGGCCTGTCCCAGGGTTATGCCATCGCGTACTCAACGGGCACCAAGACGGGCACTCACTACAACCTTCAGCTCGGCGGCGAGACGGCGC
>CAYQZN010000535.1:0-1335 GCA_964421805.1 uncultured Woeseiaceae bacterium | reverse complement strand
ACAACCGTCTGGCCAATCTCTGCGGCCAGTTCGACGAACACCTGAGACAAATCGAACGCCGACTGGGCGTGGAGATCGCCAACCGGGGCAACCGTTTCCGCGTGGTGGGCCAGCCGGGTGCGGCGCGCGCCGGCGAGCAGGTGCTGCAGGAGCTTTTCCGCCTGACCGGCAGCGAACACCTGGACCCGCACCGGGTGCACATCTGCCTGCAGGAATCGGCGATGGAGGCACGCGAAGCGCCCGCCGGGGAGGATGCCGGCACCGAGGCGCCCGCCCGGGAGCAGGCGGAAGAGACGCTGATCAAGACGCCGCGCAAGCGCATCCGTGCACGCGGCCCCAACCAGCGTCACTATCTGCTGCAGATCCGTGAGAACGACCTGGCCTTCGGCATCGGCCCCGCCGGCACCGGCAAGACCTATCTGGCGGTGGCCGCCGCCATCGAGGCGCTGGAGCGCGACGAAGTGCGCCGCATCGTGCTGGTGCGCCCGGCCGTAGAGGCGGGCGAGCGGCTGGGCTTCCTGCCCGGCGACATGTCCCAGAAGGTCGACCCGTACCTGCGCCCCATGTACGACGCCTTGTACGAGATGATGGGCTTCGAGCGCGTGGGCCGGCTGGTGGAGCGCAATGTCATCGAGGTGGCGCCGCTCGCCTTCATGCGCGGCCGTTCCCTGAACGAGTCGTTCGTGCTGCTGGACGAGGCGCAGAATACTTCCGCTGCCCAGATGAAGATGTTCCTGACCCGTATCGGCTTCGGCTCCCGGGCGGTGGTGACCGGGGACGTCACCCAGATCGACCTGCCGAAGGGGCAGCTGTCGGGTCTGCGCCACGTCATGGACGTGCTGCGCGGGGTCGAGGGCATCGGTTTCAGCTACTTCACCGCCGCCGACGTGGTCCGTCATCCGCTGGTGCAGCGCATCGTGGAAGCGTACGACACCCACGGTGACGGCAATCTGTAGTCGCCCGAGGAGGCTTTGACCGTGTCTCTTGCGCTGGTCAGGCAGCTGGCCGCCGACGTCGGGAGTGGAGCAGCCCGCGAGGATGCCGCGGCCATCCCGGGCCGGGATGCGCTCGTACGCTGGGCTGAGACGGCGCTCCGCCGGGCGGGCATCGATGCCGACCGGGGGGAGCTCGTGGTGCGCATCGTCGGCGAGGCCGAAAGCCGGCAACTGAACGCCGGCTGGCGCGGCAAGGACCGCCCGACCAACGTGCTGGCGTTCCCCGCCGGCGAGCCGGGCCTGCCCGACGAGGCGGACTATCCGCTGGGCGATCTCGTCGTCTGCGCGCCGGTGGTGGCGCGGGAGGCGGCCGAGCAGGGCAAGGCGGCGGAGAGCCACT
>CAYQZN010000534.1:0-1354 GCA_964421805.1 uncultured Woeseiaceae bacterium | reverse complement strand
CTGGTGATGTGCATGGTCTACGGCTCGGCCGGCCTGTCGGCGGCCTGCTTCCTCGCCCTGGTCGCCCGCTCCGAGGCCGGCGCGCCACCGGACGAGGCCGCCGGTAACTGACGGCGCCGCCCGTGGTAAATCCGGACTGGGACCGGCGATCCGGCCCGCCTACACTGATCCCGATGAGTCCCGCGCAGAGAATCGTGCCCCCGGTGTACTTCCTGGCGAGTCTGCTCGCCATGCTGGCGCTGCACCGGTACGCGCCGATGGCCCGCATCGTGGAGGCGCCGCTGACCTGGCTGGGGCTGGTGCCGCTGGTACTGGGCTTCGCCGCTGCGATAGCCGGCGCGCGGGCGTTCGGCCGGGCCGGCACCACCGTGCGTCCGTTCCGCGACGCGAGCGCGCTGGTCACCGACGGCATCTTCCGGGTCTCGCGCAACCCGATGTATCTCGGCATGATCTCCGCACTGCTCGGGGTCGCTATACTGCTGGGCACGCTCGGTGCTTTCCTGCCGGTGCCGCTGTTCTTCTTCGTGCTGCAGCACTGGTTCGTGCGCCGCGAGGAGAAGATGCTCGAGCGGCTGTTCGGCGAGCACTATCGGGATTATCGGCGCCGGGTACGGCGCTGGATGTAGGTTTCGACTGCCAGGAGGAGATCGGCAATGGCGAACGAGGGATATCACGAACCCGTCAGCGAACTCAGCGACGAGACCCGGGACATGCACCGGGCGATCATCTCGCTGATGGAGGAACTGGAGGCCGTGGACTGGTATCAGCAGCGCATCGACGTCTGCAAGGACGACGAGCTGCGAAAGATCCTCGAGCACAACCGCGACGAAGAGAAGGAGCATGCGGCGATGGTGCTGGAGTGGATCCGGCGGCGGGATCCGAAGTTCAACGACGAGCTGAAGGACTACCTCTTCACCGAGGAGCCCATTGCCCACGGCTAGGGCACACGGCTAGGGCACACGGCTAGGGCGCACGGCTAGGCGGTGACGGCCGCCAGGCGCGGCCCGCCGATGTCCTCCAGCCCCGCGCGGGACAGGAGCAGCATGCTGCTGCCCTCGGCGGTCTTGGCGCTCTGCTTCACCCGGCTGAGCTCGGCGGAGATCTCGTCCGCATCCGCGTAGGGGCGGGCGTGGGAGGCGACGCCGGCCACCGTCATCGTCAGCAGCGGGAAGTGACGCTCCACGCCGTAGCGGTCCTCGGCCGTGATGCCGCGGGCCGCACGGTGTTCCTCCGAGTAGTACGACGGGATCTCCTTGTCGAAGTCGCGCACCAGGCTGCGCAGACGGTCCTGCCAGTCGTCGCTGCGGAAGACGGCCACGAAGTCGTCGCCGCCGATGTGGCCGACGAAGTCCGA
>CAYQZN010000533.1:0-1359 GCA_964421805.1 uncultured Woeseiaceae bacterium | reverse complement strand
CGCGACTCTTTACGCGACCCGCATGGCGACGGGCCGCTAGCGGTCGCCCGCGCCGGCGCCCGCCGCTTCCGCTTTCCCGGCCGGGTCTTCGCCGCGACCGCCCTCGCCGCCGGCGGCCGATGCCGCCACGGAGGCTTCCTCGCCCGGTGTCGGCTCGGCGCCATCCGCGTCCGTCGGCTCCGTCTCCGATCGGGCTTCGCCGGCCGCCGGCCCGCCTGCCGGAGACTCTTCCGCGGCCTCGGCGGTCTTCGGCTCGGGCCGCGGCAGCCCGATATGGAAGGCGGCGTAGCCGGGCATGACCACCTGGTTCAGCGCCATGCCGATCACCCGGCCCTCTGTCGGCGCGTAGATATTGGTCCTGGCGTTGGTGATGGGGTCGGTGATGGTGCCCAGCAGATCGCCCGCGCTCACCCGCCGGCCAAGGTCCACCTCCGACAGCAGGATTCCGCCCCGGTTGGCGCGTACCCAGGTGGAGCGGTAATACACCGGTTCCGGGTCGCCCCAGAGACTGACCTTGCGCACCATGCCCAACGTATTCAGCAGGGTCTCGATGCCCTTCACGCCGTGGCTGACCTCCTCGGTCTCCAGACGTGATGGCCCGCCGGCCTCCAGCGTCACCGTGGGAATGCCCGCGTCCGTCGCGGCCTGGCGCAGCGTGCCGTCGGCCGGGATACTGTTGATGATCACCGTGGCGCCGAAACCCTGGGTCAGGGTGACCACGCCCGGGTCGCGCAGATCGGCCCGCAGCTGCGGCAGGTTGGCGCGGTCGAAGGAGCCGGTGTGCAGGTCCACCAGGGCGTCGCAATGGCGCACGATACTGGTGAAGAACGAGTGGGCGATCCGCGAGGCGGCGCTGCCGTCCGGGTTGCCCGGGAAATAGCGGTTCAGATCCCGGCGGTCCGGCAGGTAGCGCGAGCCGCGGCGGAACGCCTGCAGATTCACGATTGGCACGCCGATGACCGCGCCGGAGAGCTTCTGTGGATCCAGGTCGTGCAGCACGCGGCGCACGATCTCGATGCCGTTCAGTTCGTCTCCGTGCACGGCGGCGGTGAGGCACAGCACCGGACCGGGATAGCGGCCGTTCATCACCAGCACCGGGGTGTCCACCGGGATGCCCTCGAAAAGCTCGGTGGCCGACCACGACAGACGCTGATAGCTGGCCGGCGGCACCGCGCTGCCGAGAATCCCCAGCGCCTCGGCATCGGATTCCCGGGCCCGGCCCCACTCCACCGGCTCCAGCGTGGTCAGCGGGCGTTCGGCCTGCGGGCGCTCCCGCGCGGCGAGCGCTGCGGGCTCGCCGTCGTCATGCTGCTCCCGCGCGTCCTCCGGGTTGTCCACCACCTCTTCGCTGGCGCCTAT
>CAYQZN010000532.1:0-1363 GCA_964421805.1 uncultured Woeseiaceae bacterium | reverse complement strand
GTTAGTGGGATCGGGCCTGAAGGCCCTCCCACAAGGCCCTCCCACAAGGCCCTCCCACAAGGCCCTCCTGCCATGGTGGTGGCTTGACCCGGAGCGGCGGGGATGCAAGCCTGAAAGGGTGATCTAACCCGGCGTGCACCGCCGGAACGGAGCGTTGCATGCCGAACGAGACCTGGCGGTTCTTCCAGGCCTTCATGAAATCGCCCCGCGTCGTCGCCTCGGTCGTCCCCAGCTCGGCGTTCCTGAAACGCCGCATCGTCGAGGCGGCCGGCCTGCCTAGGGCCAGGGTCGTGGTGGAACTGGGAGCCGGCACCGGCGGCACCACCATCTCCTTGCTGGAAGCGATGGCCGAGGACAGCCGCCTGATCGCCATCGAGCGGACTGCCGACTTCGTGCCGGGGCTGGAGGCCATCGACGACGAGCGCTTCGAGGTCGTGCACGGCTGTGCCAGCTCCATAGGCGAGCAGCTGGCCAGCCGCGGCTACGCCGGTGCGGACGCAGTCGTATCCGGCATTCCCTTCTCCACCATGCCCGCCGAGCTGTGTCAGAAGATCGTCGAGGCGATCCACGACTCGCTGACACCGGGCGGCCGCTTCGTCGCCTACCAGTTCAGCGACGCGGTCGACCGCTACATGCGGCCGGTCATGGGTGAGCCGACCATCCGGCACGAGCTCCTGAACGTGCCGCCGATGCGCGTGTTCACCTGGGAGAAGAAGCGGGCCCACCTCGACGCTGCGGCCGACGCGGCGTAGTCTCGACGGGACGCGGGTATCCGCGCCCGCCAGGAGTGCCACCGTGAAGCGACTATCACTGCCTGCCATCGCTATTGCGGCCCTGGCGCTCGCCCTGGGCGCCTGCACGGGTCTGCGGCCGGGCTTCGAGACGCCCACGGTGACGGTCAGTTCCTTCCGGCCGCTGCCCGGCGATGGCGCCGTGCCCCGGTTCGAGATCGGGCTGCACATCGTGAACCCCAACCGGGAGGCGCTGAAACTGGAGGGCCTCGCCTACACGGTGAGTCTCGAGGGCCGTGAGCTGGTGAAGGGTGTGGAGAACGAGCTGCCGGTCATCGAGGGCTACGGAGAAGGGGACGTGAGGCTGGTGGCAACCCCGAACCTCCTGGGCGGAATTCGCCTCGTCACCGACCTGATGGCGAGCCCACGCGACCGCTTCACCTACGCGCTGGAGGCAAAGCTCGACGTCGGCACCTTCACGCCGGCGATCCGGGTGCGCGACGAAGGCGAGATCGCGCTCCGCTAATGCCGTAGGAGGGCCTTCAGGCCCGATTCTTTTTCTTTGGTCGCCGAGGCAGATCGGGCCTGAAGGCCCTCCTACCGGGAGGTGAGTCGGCTGAAGAGGTAGCCGC
>CAYQZN010000531.1:0-1365 GCA_964421805.1 uncultured Woeseiaceae bacterium | reverse complement strand
TGCGGAAGCCGATGCAGATGTCCTTGATCAGGCGGACGTTGACCGGATCGTCGATA
Organism: uncultured Woeseiaceae bacterium; assembly: GCA_964421805.1. Lineage (GTDB taxonomy): Bacteria > Pseudomonadota > Gammaproteobacteria > Steroidobacterales > Woeseiaceae > Lentisalinibacter. The sequence goes on along the minus strand of CAYQZN010000531.1, from coordinate 1,309 downwards.
TACGGGTGGAAGTCCAGCAGCACGTACAGCCCGGGCTTCTCTACCGCCCGGATATGGCGCAGGACGTCGGCCGGCTGGCTGTTGTGCAACTGCGGCTCCATTTCGATGTCGAGGCGCTGCAGGCCGTCGGTGACCGTCCAGCGATACAATGGCCGGTAGTCGCCGCCGGTGAGATTCACGTCCTTCAGCAGCTCCAGTACCCGATCCTCTTCGTGGCTCTCCACCACGATGATCGGTACCCGTGAGTTCAGTATCAGACTGAGATCCTTGCGCTCGTCCATAGCTCGTCCGTTGGCCGCCCGTTGCTCGTTGCCAGTGCCGCTACATGCTAGACCATCCGCCGCGGGCGAGGGCTTGCGCCAGGTCACGCCACAGGGTTTTGCCGTCGGCTGCTAGAATCCCGCTGGTTATGAGGTATAGCCCATGAAGCCGACACTGCCGGCCGCCGCGCTCGCGCTGGCCGCCGCCCTCCCGCTGGCGGCCGCGCCGCTCACCGAGGAATCCCTGCTCGACTGGGAATACGCGGGCAGCCCCCGTTTCGCTCCCTCTGGCAATGGCAATGGCGAACGTATCGTCTATACCCGTTTCGGCACGGACGCCGAGGCGGACGGCTACCACGCGGATCTGTACCTGATCGGGGCGGCCGGCGAGCGCCGTCTCACCGCAGACGCCGCTGCCGATTACGCGCCGGCCTGGTCGCCGGACGGCCGCAGCCTCGCGTTCCTGTCCCGCCGGGACGGCGCCGCCCAGGTCTACGTATTGCGTGCCGGCGGCGGCGACGCGATGAAGGTCACGGCCGCGGAGAAGGGCGTGCGTGCCTTCGCCTGGGCGCCGGACAGCCGCCGCATCGCGATACTGGCCCGGCCGGCCGCCGGGCAGGAGCAGGACGGACCCTACGTCACCGAGCGCCTGCTCACGCGGCAAGACGGCCGGGAGGGCTACCGGCGCCCGGGCGCCGCGCAGCTCGGCGTCGTATCCGTGGCCGAACCGCAGACGGAGCCCCTCTGGCTCACCGAGCACGACTTCGGGGCCGGGGCCCCTGTCTGGAGCGCGGACGGGACCACTGTCTATTTCAGCGCCGCCTGGGATTCCGAGGAAGCGCTGGCGCTGGGCGACACGGAAATCTACGCCGTCGCCGCCGACGGCAGTGGCGCCCCGCGGCCCATTACCGATCGCAACGGGCCCGACGATAACCCGCTACCGTCGCCGGACGGCAGCTGGATCGCCTGGACCGGCTTCGACGACGGCGAGCCTCCGGTCAGCTATCGGCCGGACGAGCTCTACGTGATGCGCCCGGACGGCAGCGAGC
>CAYQZN010000530.1:0-1381 GCA_964421805.1 uncultured Woeseiaceae bacterium | reverse complement strand
TCCACCGCTCCAAGGCGGTGGGCGAGCCGCCGCTCATGCTGGCGCTGTCGGTCTTTCATGCCATCCGGGACGCGGTCGCCGCGGCAGGCGATTACCGTGGCAGCCCCCGCCTCGCGGCACCGGCCACGCCGGAGGCGGTGCTGGCGGCGGTCGGCGAACTGCGCCGCCGGGAGGCCACGTGAACGAGTGGGTGGCGAACGCCGTCGAGCTCCGGGCGCGGGGCGAGCCCTTCGTGCTGGTGACCGTGGCGGCCGTGCGGGGCTCTTCGCCGCGGGAGCCGGGCGCGCGCATGATCGTCACCCGCGAAGAGACCCTGGGCACCATCGGCGGCGGCGAGCTCGAATACCGCTGTGCGCGCATGGCTTTCGAGCGTCTCGGGCCGGACGCGCCGCAGCCGGGTTTCGAGCTGCGGCGCTTCCCGCTGGGTTCGAGTTTCGGCCAGTGCTGCGGCGGCATCGTCGACATTCATTTCGAGACGGTCGCCGCGGACGATGCCGACTGGCTCGCGCAACTGGCTCATGGCATGGCGAGCGGCGCAGACAGCGGCACGAGCGGCGGCAATGGCGTGGTCCTCGTCACCCCCGTCGACGGTGACGCCGCCGGCATCGCGCGCGTGCACGCGGCGGACAACCCCGGCAATCCTGGCAGTCCCTGCGCAGCGGCAGCCGTCGGCGGCGACGTCGGGGCAGCCATCGAGGCATTCCTCGCCGACGACGCCGGCGCGGCAGTGTGCTCTCTCGGCGGGCGCGATTACCTGCTGACGGCGGTGCGCGAACCCGACTTCCGCATCGCCGTGTTCGGGGCGGGTCACGTAGGCAGCGCGCTGGTGCACGTGCTGGCACCGCTGCCCTGCCGGGTGGACTGGATCGACAGCCGGCCGCTGCTGACCGATATATCCCTGCCGCACAACGTACGGGCACGGGTGACCGCAGACCCGGCGGCGGCGGCCGCCCGCCTGCCCGCGGGCACCTTCTGCCTGGTGATGACCCACAGTCATCCACTGGATCTCGAGATCTGCGCGAGGCTGCTGCCGCGCGCCGACATCCCCTGGTGCGGGCTGATCGGTTCCCGCTCGAAAAAAAGGCGCTTCGAGAAGCGCCTCCGTGCGCTCGGCCTGGCGCCCGCAGAGATCGCGCGGCTGATCTGCCCCATCGGCATCGAGGGCATCGGCGGCAAGCGCCCCGCGGAAATCGCCGTGGCCACCGCCGCCCAGTTGCTGCGCGAGCGGGAGCGCGCGCTGGCGGCGGCGACCCTGGCGCCGGCACGGCCGGCGGAAAGCGGGTCCGGCGCATGACGGCCTACGCCATCGAGTGGCTGAACCTCCTCGGCCGCTGGCTGCATTTCATCGTCGGCATCGCCTGGATCGGCTCGTCGTTCTATT
>CAYQZN010000529.1:0-1383 GCA_964421805.1 uncultured Woeseiaceae bacterium | reverse complement strand
ATCGCCGCGACCTTTTTTCGGGAGCAAGATGGATACCCCCGCAGGGCGGCCACAAAGGAACGGGGGTCTGGCAGCGCCCGGATCGGGCCTGAAGGCCCTTGTATGGTAGCTGGCGCCTGAAATCAGGAAGATGAAGGCGCCGGGATGGGAGGGACACAAGGCCCTTCTGACCTGTCGGTACAGACTGTAGGAGACCTCGTCCCCATCCCCTCACCAAAAACGCCGATTAAGAATCCAGCTGTAGCACCAGCCGATTGATATCAAGGTTGCGTCGGTGAGTTCCCGGCTTTCACGGCATCTAACCGCGGAGGTCATTGTGGCAAAGGCTGTATCGGAAATCACGCTGGGGGTGGATGTCTCCAAGGAGACGCTGGTTATCTGCGACTGGGAGAGCGGCGAGCTCACCGAGCTGGCCAACGAGGCCGAGCAGATCGGCCGTTGGCTCAGGTGTTTAGGCGCTGGGCCCGTGCGCCTGGCGGTGGAGCCCACCTCGAGCTATCACCTGGCACTCGTCGAGGCCGCCCAGCGGCGTGGCTGTACGGTCTATCTGGTCAACCCTCGTCAGCTTGCCCATTACCGCCAGGCGGTCAACGCCCGCAACAAGACCGACCCTGCCGATGCCTGGCTGCTGGCCCGCTATCTCGCCCATGAGGGCGAGCAGCTTCGTCCCTTCGAGCCGGCCTCGGGCAAGGCCCGCGAGCTCTGGGCGCTGCTCCACCGCCGCGCGGTGGTGGTCCAGTCCCGTAACCAGCTCACCCAGAGCTTCCGTGAAGTGCGCTTCTCCACCCGCGCGCTGATGAGCGAGATCCACCGCCTCCTCCGGCGCCTGGATGAGCGCCTCCTGGCGCTGGTCCGTTCACTCGGTTGGGAGGCTGACTACCGCTGTGCCCTGTCCATCCCCGGCATCGGCCCGCTCAATGCAGTCGCTCTCGTGGCCACCTTCCGCCGCGGTGCCTTCGCCAGCGCTGACGCCTTCGTCGCCTACCTGGGACTGGATGTCCGACTCAGAGAGTCCGGCACCTACAAGGGCAGGAGGAAGCTCACCAAACGAGGGCCATCCGAGCTCAGGCGGCTGCTCTACTGCGCTGCCAGGCCGGCTCGAAGCTACGCCCCCTTCGCCGACTACCACCAGCGTCAGCTCGACAAAGGCCTCCCGAAAATCGCCGCCAACTGCATCCTGGCAAGAAAACTCGCCCGCATCGCCTTCGCCCTGATCGCCCGCCAGCAGACCTTCCAGAAACAGGAGATCGCCTATAGCCAAGGGCCATAGAATCTCCTACATGCCTCTCGAATCCTTGACGAGGTCGTAGGCGGCGTTGATCTCCCGTGATCGCTCCTCGGCCACTGCGCGCATGCTCTCCGGCAGGCCGCGGGCGGCGAGTT
>CAYQZN010000528.1:0-1388 GCA_964421805.1 uncultured Woeseiaceae bacterium | reverse complement strand
GGCAGGCCATCGGCTCATGGTCGTCGTCGACGTCAACAAGAACCCCTGGCACCAAGTCAATTACGGGACCGGCGGCGAGGTGAGCGCAGAATCGATCGCCGATGCCGGCGAACCATTGCGAATCGAATGGGCGAATCGGAGCTATGTCGTTCTGCCCATTACGCCTACGGATTAGCCTCGATCCAATCCATCATCGGCGCAACCTGTATTTCTCGGCGATGTGGGCACATTCATGTGGCCATTTTGGCAGGAATGTCATAGGGATGCGTAGCCAGCGGTCTCCCGCCCAATACTCGTTATTGCCTGTTCCGGGCCGAAAATGGCCAATGACGCACCGAGTGGCACCGGCAATGTCGCACTTTTCTTTTCTGGCCAGATCAATTTTGGCTTGATATGGAGGGCGACGCATCGCGAAATCGAGCTCACCCTCCCCCTGCCGGAAGATGCTCTCCCAACGAATCCCGGTATCGATCCGCAGTGGCAGTATCAATACCGACTGGACGCCCAGCCGACAAATGCGCTCGATAAGCCAGCGATCAGACCAACCAGCCCAAAGCTGATTCCGGCCTCATACGCTGAACCGCCTCCGTAGAACCACTCCGCAAGAATCGCAATCGTCGCGCACGCGATACCAGTCGCAAGACCACCATATCCCCAGCGAACCCCGATTAGATGTGTTCTCGGCTTCGTTTCCAGATTGTGCATATCAACCTCCAAGGCCGATGCTATTGATTTGACGGAATTCACCGAGCCCGAACCGTCAGACTCAATCCGCTGAACAGTCCGCGTGCTCAAATCGGATGCGATGGCGAGTTCTTCCTGGGACCAGCCTTTCTCGGTCCGGAGCCGCTTGACGAGCAGGGCATTTACACTACGTTTCATGGCTGCATCGGCTGCTTTAACGGATGGCATGATGTCACTGCAGCCGAAAATTGCATACGACAAACGCACGACACGATATGACAGCCACGAGACAATGAAGGCTGCTCACGACCGGCCGATGTGGCACCGTGCCGCAGCAGCGCTAACCCAACTCTCTTTTCCACACGCCCGGGATAATTCGTGCAGCCGTTCACTTCACGCACCATAGTCAGACGGACGCTAGGTGCAAAGGCTCCTGCGGGGCACCGACGGTCCGCACGTGATGTTCGAAAGTAATAGCCTCAGCCGATTCTGGCACTTGACTCGGACACCACGATCTCTTGACAAATGGAGTGTCTCCGTATCAAATTGACACCTTCCGGTATCATAATGTAAAGTTTCGGTATCTACTCGGGTAGCAGCTTTGAAACAACTTCTCGTATACGCGCACAGGAGAATCCGTCTTGAACAATCAACCCAACCGAGCGGAACTGCTTGACCGAATCAATACGCTGATGGCTACCGGG
>CAYQZN010000527.1:0-1388 GCA_964421805.1 uncultured Woeseiaceae bacterium | reverse complement strand
TCGATGCCGACGGTCTCCCCGCCGAGGCGCAGGCCGTAGTGGCGGCCGCCGTTCTCGGCATCCAGGATCCAGCGGCACAGCACCGACAGTCTCTGTTCCAGGTCCCGGCCCGGCGCGTCGCGGAGATCGAGCCAGGCGAGCGACGCCGTCGCCCCCGCGAATCGCTTCGATTTGAGCTCGCCGGTGCGCGCGTAGGTCTTCCACGCAACGTGGCGCGGGGGGTCACCCGCGTGGAAGTCGCGCAGCCCGGCGAAGTCGTCGTCGCCGCGCTCGGAGGCCCGCCGGCGGCCGCGGCTGGCGGCGTTGGACGGTGGCGGCGGCGGCGCGTCGGCCGGCTGCGGCCATACCAGGCAGCCGGCGTCGGCGTGAATCCAGACCCAGGCCCGGAACAGGGTCAGCGGGTGAGTCGTGCGCACCCCGTAGCGCCCGAGGCGGAGGCGGCCACGCCGCTCGGTCGGGACCCGCACCTCGGCGACCGCGTGTCCGCCCGCCGGCACGTCCACGCGGGGCGAGGAAGCCTCGCCGGTGTAGACGCCGAGCTCGTAGCGGGGCGCCTGCCCGTCGTTGCCCAGGTTGAAGCGCAGATGGGCCTCCTCGCCGGCGAATACCGGCTCCGCCCCGGCGAAGGCCACGGTGAGTCCGGCCAGGTTGCGGTGGCAGTGATGCATGGCCACGAGGCCCAGTGCCGCCAGCACGAAGGTCAGCGCGAAACCCATGCTGTTGTTGTAGTTCATGGAACCCAGCAGCATGGCGAACGTCATCAGGCCGTAGGTGACGCCCACGCCGGTCGGCAGGATGTAGATGCGCCTCGAGGCGAGCCGCACGGGCACCGGGTCCGCGCCCTGTCGGCGCCGCGCCCAGCGCGCGGCCCATTCCGCGGCCAGCTCCCGGGGACGGCGCCAGCCGCGCCGGAGCGCCTCAGGGGATAGCGACGGACTCGAGGACATGGCGGCCGATCTCCTCCGGGCGGCGGCGGCGGTCGAGTTCATCCGTTGCCAGCCGGTGTGCGGCCACGGCTGTGAACACGGCCTGGACATCGTCCGGGAATACGGCCTCGCGGCCCTCCACCAGCGCAATGGCACGGGCGGCGCGGGTGAGCGCGATGGCCCCGCGGGGCGACAGCCCGGCCGGGAAGTCGCCGGATTCGCGCGTGTAGCGCACCAGCGCCTGGATGTAGTCGATCAGCGGCTCGCTGACCTTGACGGCATCCACCGCCCGCTGCAGCCGGACGACGTCGTCCGGACCCAGCGCCGGCTCCAGCCCGGCCAGCACCGTGCGCGTGTCGTGCCCGGCGAGGAGCTGCCTTTCGGCCGCCTCGTCCGGGTAGCCGAGCTCGATGCGCATGAGGAAGCGGTCGAGCTGGGACTCGGGCAGGGGGAAGGTGCCGA
>CAYQZN010000526.1:0-1391 GCA_964421805.1 uncultured Woeseiaceae bacterium | reverse complement strand
ATCATCGGCGTGAAGCTGCCCGGCGACGACGGCGTGCCGGGCAGCATCGGCCTCGCCGAGGCCCGGCGCATCTCCGGGATCGTCGCCGCCACCGGCGAGGTGGATTACTGGACCTGGGCCTGGGGCGCGCATGCCAACTCGCTGTGGCGCCACCTGCCGGATGCCCACGGCGAGCGCCATCCCTATCTCGGCCACATCCACGAGCTCAGGCAGGTGGCACCGGAGATCCCCGCCGGCGCCATCGGCTACATCACCGACCCCAACGAATGCGAGCGCGCGCTCACCGACGGCACCGCGGACCTGGCTTTCCTCGGCCGCCCGCTGATCACCGACCCCGCTTTCGGCACGAAGGCGGAGCAGGGCCGCGAGGCGGAGATCCGCTACTGCGTCTCCTGCAACACCTGCTGGCGGGCCATCATCGAGGGCGGCCGGCTGGAGTGCGACAACAACCCCCGGGTGGGCGCGCCGGACGAAGCCGCCTGGAAGCCGGCGCCGGCGCAACGGTCCCGGCGCGTCGTGATCGTCGGCGGCGGCATCGCCGGCATGGAGGCGGCGCACACGGCGGCCCGGCGCGGCCACCGGGTGACGCTGTTCTCGGCTTCCGACGAGCCCGGCGGCAAGACGCGGCTGCACGCGGCGCTGCCCGGCGGCGAGAATCTCTCCAGCATCTACGACTACCAGTACCTGGCCGGCAAGGCCGCCGGCGTGCGCTACGAGACGGGAGTGTTCGCAACGGCGGACGACGTGCTGAGCCTGCAGCCGGACCACGTGCTGCTCGCCACCGGCGCCCGCATGGGTGTGCCGGGCTTCGTGCCGGCGGAGTTCGCCGAGGACGATCTGGTGCCGGATCTGCGCACCCTGGCACGCGATATGCTGGAGCGCTCCGGCCGCGAGCCCGGCCGCATCGTGGTGGTGGACCGGGACCACACCGAGATGACTTACGCCGCCACCGAGCTTCTCGCGGATCGCTTCGAACAGGTCACCCTGGTCACCCCGCGCGAGCGCATCGCCTCCGACTGCTCGCTGATCAACCGGCAGGGCATCTATCACCGCCTGCATGCGAAGGGCATCGAGATACTCACCTGCGTCGAACCCCGCGACCTGGATCTGCTGGAGGAGGGCGCGCTCGGCCTCGTGAACGTCTGGAGCGGCGCGCAGAGCCGGGTGGAGGAGGTCATCGCCATCACCTACGCCACGGCGCGGGTGCCGGACGACGCCCTGCGCGAACCGCTGGAGGCGGCAGGCGTGACGGTCGAATGCATCGGCGACGCCCGCGCCCCCCGCGGCGTGCTGGCGGCCACCCGAGAAGGCTACGAGGTGGCAATGCTAATCTAACGTAGGAGGGCCTTCAGGCCCGATCCAATCCGATTCGGGGATAAATCCCCTCCTAC
>CAYQZN010000525.1:0-1398 GCA_964421805.1 uncultured Woeseiaceae bacterium | reverse complement strand
CCGTCGGCGTCTATGTCAACGACGTGCCGTTCGGCTCGAGCAGCGGCCTCGCCAACGCCGCCATCCTCTCCGGCAATTTCGACACCTTCGACGTGGCCCGCATCGAGGTGCTGCGCGGGCCCCAGGGCACGCTGTACGGCGCGAGCTCGCTCGGCGGCGTCATGAAATACGTGACCAACGACCCGAACCCGGAAGCTTTCGAGGCACGCGGCGAGGTATCGGTGGAGAGCGTCGAGGACGGGGGAACCGGCTACAACTTCACCGGCCTGGTAAACGTGCCGGTGTCCGACCGCGTGGCCGTGCGTGCCAGCGGCTTCTTCCGTCACGACGACGGCTACATCGATTCCATCGGCAACAACCCCATCCCCAGCCTGACCGACCCGACGGTGAACGTGGTCGCAGGGACGCGGGTCGAGGAAGACATCAATTCGGTCGACGTCTTCGGCGGACGTATCTCCGCGCTGTTCAACATCAACGACGACATCTCCCTGGACCTCACCGCCTTCGCCCAGAACATCGAGAGCGATGCGTCGAACGTCATCGACGCGGATCCCGTGACGCTGGAGCCCGTCGGCGGTGACTTCGTGCGCTCCCGTTACCACGAGGACTTCACCGACATCGAGTACCGGGTGTACAGCGCGACGCTCGACTGGGACCTCGGCGGCATGGCCCTGCAGTCGGTCACCAGCTACAGCACCTTCGACCAGGATTTCCAGCTGGACGTCGCGGCAAATACCGCGCTCGCCGGCGCGCCGCTGGCATCCGTGGCCACGCTGTTCTTCGGCGACGCCGCGACGCGCCCGCTCAGTGCCATCCAGGACCAGGTAACGAACACCGACAAGTTCACCCAGGAGTTCCGCCTGGTGTCCGCCGAGAGCGATACGTTCGAGTGGCTCGCCGGCTTCTATTACACCGACGAGGACTCCGGCATCGATCCACAGCGGATCTTTGCCGTCGAGGCCGGCACGGACACGCCCGCCAGCGACATCCCGACGCTGGTCGAGGCCGCCGTGGTCTCCAGCTACGAGGAGTACGCGGTGTTCGCCAATGCCACCTGGTACGTCACGCCGCGTTTCGAGCTCTCGTTCGGCGCACGCGCCAGCGAGAACGATCAGGAGGCCAGCCAGACGCTTCAGGGCGCATTGCTGGGCGGAGCGGTGAATTTCGAGGACGCCAACTCGTCGGAGAGTCCGTTCACCTGGTCCTTCTCGCCGCGCTACGAGGTGAGCGAAAACGTATCCGTGTATGGCCGCGTGGCCACGGGCTACCGTCCCGGCGGACCCAACATCATCCCCACCGGCGCGCCCCCGGGCACGCCGGGATCCTACGATTCGGACACGCTGACCAACTACGAGGTCGGCATCAAGGCCGACGCGCTGGGCGGCATCCTCACGTTCG
>CAYQZN010000524.1:0-1398 GCA_964421805.1 uncultured Woeseiaceae bacterium | reverse complement strand
CCCGGCCCTATGCCCGGGCCGGCGACGGCGATACCTGCGACGGTCAGCAGCACGGCGGCCGCCGTCGCCATGCCGGCTGCGGTGCGCCTGTTGTCCATCTTGGTATCCATAGTCGACATCCGGCGGCAGATATCCCGCGGGCTACTGTCCATTGCTTCGGCAGGCGCGGCGGCCGGGGGTTCCCCTCCCTGCAGCCGCCGCCCGCAAGGTTACGTAAACTATACGGAAACCGACAGCGAATCTGTGACCTGTTCTCGATATGTCCGATTTCGCCAGCCCTGACATCCACGCGGTTCCCGCCGCCCGGAGGCCGATCGCCATGCGCCGTGCCCTGCAGATCCTGCCGTTGCTCCTGCTCTCGCTGCTCGCCGGCTGTGACACGGGGGCCGACGACAAGGCCCTCGTCCGCGGCTATCTGCAGGCACTCGTCATCGAGGGCCGCTGGGAGCACTGGGACCGCTACTTCGCGCCCGGCGCCACCGTGAACGGTTCCCGCCACGCCCGCGAGGTGCTCTCCTCGATCGGGCGCGGCCTGCACGGCGCCTTCCCGGACCTGGAGCTGGAAGTGCTGGATCAGGTCGCCGAGGACGGGCGGGTGGCCACCCGGATCCGCCTCAGCGGCACCCACGAGGGCGTGTTCGACGCGACGCCGCCGACCGGGGCCCGGGTAGACTTCGAGGGCCTGCTGCTCGACCGGATCGAGGACGGGCGGGTCGTCGAGAGCCGGCAGCAACTGGACATGCTGGGGCTGAGCCGCCAGGTCAGGGGCATCGCCGCGGGTCGGGGCGGCGGCTGATGTTCGGCCATTGGTCGCTCGTGCCGCCCGTCGTCCTGCTCGCGGCGGCGGCCCTCGTGATCCTCGAAGCGGAGGACTACGGCCCCTACGCGGTGGCGAATCTGCTGCCGCCGGCGCTCACCCTCGCTCTGCTGCTGCATGCCCTGGGCCGGACCGGCTGGCGCTGGCGGGATGCGGACCGGCGCTGGCTGCTGGGCGTACTCGGTTTCGCCATCCCGGCGCTGGGGCTCTCTCTCTACCTGCATCTGGGGCTGATGCTGGACTGGGGGGGCATGGCGAGCCGCGCGCGCACGCCGGAACTGTTGTTCCGCTTCCTGCCTTACTACACGACGGGCGCCGGCGCGATCGGGTTCGCCATCGGCTGGATCGTCGGCCGCAATCTGGATGGCGAGCGCCGGGCGACGCGTGGGCGCCGACGGCGGGAATGAGACGTGTTTGTCTGTTAACGGCGCCGGCATTAGCATAATCTCCGCCCTCGGGAGGCGGCACATGCGGTGACGATGAGCGGGACGAGAGGACAGAGGATGCGACGGGGGATGCAATGGCACACACGGGGAAGCAGGCGGCGGGCGGCGCTCGCGCCGGCGCTGTCCCTCGCGCTG
>CAYQZN010000523.1:0-1419 GCA_964421805.1 uncultured Woeseiaceae bacterium | reverse complement strand
GTTCTCGCTGAAGATGCGCAGCAGCTCCCGCACGGACTCCGACGCCGCGACCGGCAGCGCCGGGTTCAGGAGGCGCCCGGCCAGCACGCCGTCGGGCGTCTCGAATTCGTTCTGCTCCGGCTCCGCCAGACAGGCTTCGATGCGGGTCCTGTCCGGCGCAGGGGGCTCCAGCGCAGGCTCGCTGAAGTAGAAGCCCTGCAGATACTCCACCCCCAGGTCGGCCAGCTCGCGGCATTCTCCGGCGCTCTCCACGCCCTCGGCGATCACTGCACTCTGGCCGGCCCGGGCAACGTCGATGATGGAGCGCAGGAACTCCGACCTCAGGGGATCGACGTCGATGTGGCTCACGAAGTCGGGGCTCAGCTTCACGAAGTCGGGGCGCAGCTCCGACCAGGTGCGCATGCTGGAATAGCCGGCGCCCATGTCGTCCATGGCGATGCGGCAGCCCAGGTCGCGGATGCCGATTACGGCCTCGCGCATGGACTCGTAGTCCCGCATCATGGACTGCTCGGTCAGCTCGAGAATCACGTCCGCCGGTTTCACGCACCAGCGGCTCATGGCTTCCCGCAGATAGTCCACCTCCTCGCGGAAATGCAGGAAGGTGGCCGGCGAGGCGTTCAGGAACAGGTGACCCTGCAGCCCGCGGCTCACGAACGCCTCCAGGGCCGCCTCGATGCACAACAGCTCCAGCTCGCGCGCGCGGCCGAAGGCGCTGGCGGCGGCGAACAGGTTCAGCGGCAGGTGCAGCGGGCTGCCCGTGGGGCCGCGCACCAGTGCCTCGTAGCCGAAGACGCAGCGCTCGCGGCGGTCGATCACCTCATGGAACAGCGTCTCTATCGCCCGCTCCTCCATGATGCGGGCGAGCTCTTCCATCATGCTCTGCTGCCTGGGGGTCGACATGGGTCGTGCCTGCCGGTCTTCGATCCGGGGCAGCGTAACGGCTCGCGGCGGCCGCGGGCGTGACCCCCATCACACGATCACGGGCCGCGGGTCAGGACATGGGTCAGAGCGCCGGGGACTGCGCCTTTTCCTGGGCCCACTCCGCCAGCAGCTGCTGCGAGTCGATGGGATGCTCGCCGGGCTCGCAATGCACGTAATCCCCGTCGGGCAGCATCTGCCAGGCGTTCTCGGTGTCGGCCAGCTGCAGATCCAGGATATGGCGCAGGGTCTCGCGCAGGCGCTCCTCGCGCACCGGCACGATCGTCTCCACCCGGCTGGTGAGGTTGCGGCTCATGCAGTCGGCCGAGCCGATGAAGAACTCCTCCTCGCCGCCGTTCCTGAAGTAATAGATGCGGGTGTGCTCCAGGAAACGGCCCACCAGGCTGCGCACGGTCACCGTGTCCGAGACACCCGGCAGGCCCGGCCGCAGGCGGCAGGTGTCGCGCACGATGAGCTGCACCGGCACGCCCGCGCGGGAGG
>CAYQZN010000522.1:0-1420 GCA_964421805.1 uncultured Woeseiaceae bacterium | reverse complement strand
CTTCCGCCATGCGGTCGCACTCGGCGACGAACTCCTTCAGGCCCACCGTCTCGATCAGCGAGATGGTGCCGCCCGTGTACGGCGGGAAACCCCAGCCGAAGATGGAGCCGACGTCGGCATCCGCCGGGTCGGTGACCACACCCTCGTCCATGCAGCGCACGGTATCCAGCGCCTGGATGTAGAGGAGACGCGTCTTCACCTCCTCGACGCTGGGCTGTTCCTCGGCCACCGGGAAGTGCTCGGCGAGACCCGGCCAGAGGTGCTTCTTGCCGCCCTCCGGATAGTCGTAGAAGCCCTTGCCGAAGCGCTTGCCGCGACGGTCCAGATCCTCGACGAACTTGCGCACGACCTCGTCGGCCGGCGTGCCCACGTAGTCATCGCCCAGGTCTTCCCGGGTCTGCTTGCCCACGTGGTAGGCGAGTTCCAGGGACACCTCGTCGGTGACCGCCAGCGGACCCACCGGCATACCGGCCTGCTTCGCCACGTTCTCGATCAGCGCCGGGTTTACGCCCTCGGCCAGCATGGACATGCCCTCTCGCGTGAAAGTGCCGAATACCCGGCTGGTGTAGAAGCCGCGGCTGTCGTTGACCACGATGGGCGTCTTCCGGATCTGCTGGATATAGTCCAGCGAGCGGGCAATGGCCTCGTCGCCGGTCTTCTCGCCCACGATCACCTCCACCAGCGGCATTTTGTCCACCGGCGAGAAGAAGTGGATGCCGATGAACTGCTCCGGCCGCTTCGAGGCCTCGGCCAGACCGGTGATCGGCAGCGTCGAGGTATTGGAGGCGAAGATGGCGCTCTCCGGGATCACCGCCTCGGTCTTGGCCGTGACGTCGGCCTTGATCTTGCGGTCCTCGAACACGGCCTCGATGATCAGGTCGCTGCCTTCGAGGTCTGCGTAGTCGTCCGTGGTCCTGATCAGCTCCAGCAGGTCCGCGGCCTTGTCCGAGTCCATGCGGCCCCGGTCGATGCGCTTCTGCAGGAGCTCGCGAGAGTAGTCCTTGCCCTTCTCGGCCTTGTCCTTCGTGGTGTCGAGAAGGACCACTTCCATGCCCGCCTTGGCGGAGACGAACGCCACACCCGCGCCCATCATGCCGGCGCCGAGTACGCCGAGCTTCTTCACCCGGCTCTTCTCCACGCCTTCCGGCCGGCGTACCAGCTTGTCCGCCGCGCCCTTGTTGATGAACAGCGTGCGGGTCATGTTGCGCGCCACCGGGTCGCGAAGCAGCGAGACGAAGTACTTCGACTCGATGTCGAGGCCCTGATCGATGGGCAGCACCGTGCCCTCGTAGGCACTGGACATGATGGCGATCGGCGCCGGGTAATTGTGATTCGTGTTCTTCTGCAGCAGCGCGGAACCCACCATCAGCGTCTGGATGGCCTTCGGATTCATCAGGCCGGTGCCGCCGGGCACCTTGAA
>CAYQZN010000521.1:0-1426 GCA_964421805.1 uncultured Woeseiaceae bacterium | reverse complement strand
CACGCTACGACGGCGACCTGCACCTGGCGCTGGCCGCCTACAACTACGGCCCGAGTCGCATCCCCAGGACCGGCGTCATCCCGTCCGGCGCGGTCTGGTACAGCGGCTACATCTATCGCCACCTGCAGTACGTGCTGGGCCGCAGCACGCCGGCGGGCAAGCCGCCGCAGGAATACGGCGAGCAGGGCAAGCTCACGCTCATCAGCTTCGCCGCCCCCTATCGGGCGCAGGCCTTTGTCGCCGCACTGGAGCAGGATCCGGGCGGCGTCGCGGTGGACTGGTTCCGGGCGGGTGCCGCCGAGTTCCGCGTGGTGCTGCTCTACGAGGACGAGGCGGACCTCGAGCGCAGCCGCCGCCGCCTCGCCCGGGCGGGTTTCCCGCTGCCCTGACCGGCGCCGCGCTGGCGTCTTTTGCGCCACCCGCGCCATTCGTGCCATTTCGGCAATTTGCCACGGTCATCCGTGGCGCTACCATGCGCCTTTCCCATTACCGGGCCGCCAGCCTCATGCATCCGCTCGACCATCTCTACCTGCTGCTGCTCGTGGTCGGCCTGCCGCTCTACAGCGCCTGGTCCTGGCGGCGCTGGCTGGCGAAGCTCGCCGCCGGCCAGCGGCCGCGGCGGTTGCGCCTCTATCTCGGCAGCCTGGCGCAGCTCTGGCTGGTATTCGGTGTGCTCGCCGCCTGCTGGTGGTGGCTGGGCCGCTCACCCGGCCCGCTCGGCTTCACTGCGCCCGGCGGCACCGGCTTCTGGCTCGGCGCCGTCCTGGTGGCGCTCGCCACCGGCGCCTTTCTGCAGTCGTGGCGTGGCATGGCGCGGGCGGACGCGGCCGACCGGCGCCGCTACCGCGAGCAGCTTGCCGAACTGGGCCACATGATGCCGCGCAACGCGCGGGAATATGCGGCCTTCGTCGCACTCTCGATCACCGCGGGTGTGGTGGAGGAGACCATCTTCCGGGGCTGGCTCATCTGGTACCTGCAGGCATGGATGCCGCTGACGGCCGCCGTGCTGGTCTCCTCGGCCGCATTCGGTCTGGCCCACCTCTACCAGGGCGCCGCTGGCGTCGCCAAGACCGCCATCATCGGGCTGTTGCTGGCGCTGCTGTATCTGCTGACCGGCTCGCTCTGGCTGCCCATCGTCGCCCACGCCATGATCGACGTCCTGCAGGGGGCGACCATGATGGAGCTGTACCGGCGCCGCTCCGGCGACGAAGGGGGCGAAGACGACGAGGGCGACGAGGGCGCCGAGCCGCCGGCTGCTACCATGAAGCGATGACCCCGAGGCCGATGACTCCCGAGAGCAAACTGCCCGAGGTCGGCACGACCATATTCACGGTGATGTCGGCGCTGGCCGCCGAGCACGGCGCCATCAATCTCTCCCAGGGCTTCCCGGACTTCGAGCCGCCCGGCTTCCTGCTCGACCGGGTCG
>CAYQZN010000520.1:0-1431 GCA_964421805.1 uncultured Woeseiaceae bacterium | reverse complement strand
CCCGGACGATCTCCGGTCGGCGATCGAGGCGACGATGTACGATCCGAGTTACTGACTTCCACCGGGCCGCGGAGCGGCCTGGTAGTAGCGGTGATCACGGTCTCTCAGGACCAGGGTGTACGACGCCAGAGCGTCCCTGGCTTCGCTGCCGATGCGGTATCGTCGCAGCAGCTGATCGGCCGCCGTGTTAGCCACATGATCGCCACGGCTGCCCGAGAGGTATAGAGCGGCGATCGCAGCATACGGATTCTGCAAAGTGTCCTCGTAAAACCGCGCCAATGCATAACCCGTGAAGGGAGAAGCATTGTCCGCGATTCTTCGGCGGTACATATCCGCGGCGACAAACGCCTCCATGTATTCTCGACTTTCCCCGACCGTGCCCGGATCGAGTCCCGCACCTGCATGCCTGTCACGTGAACGCGTCAGTTCCTGGTTGAGTCGGTCGAAGTAGAGGAACTCGGCCTTTTCATCTCCTCCCTCCGCAATCTCCCGCAGTTCCGCGAGTGACATGGCGGCGGCTTCGAGAATCTCGGCCGGCAGCGGATAGCCATTCGACGCGAGCCAATCGAGTTCCTCCTGGGAGCCAAAAGCGATCACGTCGCCGTAACGCCGGTTGAAGTCCTCCAATCGGGTACGCGCGAGGGAATCGTAGGTGTTGAGCAGATCTTCGAACGTCCTTGCGCGGACGATCGATGATTCATCCGCCAGTCGTTTCCGTCTGTCCGCCTTCTCCGTAGCGCCGACCCCTTGCTTCGCTGGTTCCTCTGCGGTGGCGGGATGAGGGGGATGGCTACCGATCGCAGCGCCACCCAGCCGTGCTGCGACTGATGAGGTGGGATCCTCAACGGGAGGCTCCTGCGCCTCGGATTTCTGTGAGCGCAGCCAGGCTATCGCCGCCAAGGAGATCAAGAGTGCGGCCATGAATGTCGTCAATAGCGTGCGGTTCACTTCGGATCCCCTTTCTGCTTTGTCACGTTTCGCACTCGTTACTTGCCATCGCTTGATGCCATTGGGCGCATGCGTAGTCCTCGCCGGCAGCCTCATAGGCCGCCTTGCCATGATTGACGACTGCCGCATGATAAGTTGAGACCGCGCCGTAACAAATTTCCCTCACATCGCCCAGCGTCCCGCCATCGCACGCTCTCGTCATCGCCAGGCGGAAGAAGCCGTCGCAGGTCAGCTTGCCCGATTGCCGGCCGTAGCATTCGTCGTGCGCGTTGCAGGCGTTCAGAAAGCTCACGCCCGGAAAGGGCTCATCCAATTCCCCTGTGAAATAACGCAGGCCGAGATCGGCAAGCAAAGTAATCGCAGAATCCTTCCAGCCACCAACGCCACAGCCGTTCGGTTTCCAGTATGGATCGAACCCCGGTACCGACGGCGGACCTGACGAAGAACACCCTTTCGGCCTCGACTCCTCCAGCCTCTCACAGA
>CAYQZN010000519.1:0-1439 GCA_964421805.1 uncultured Woeseiaceae bacterium | reverse complement strand
ATGGGCAAGTAGCCGTGAGTACCTGGGTGAAAATCTGTGGACTGACCAGCCGCGAGGCGGTGCAGGCGGCAGCCGAGGCGGGCGCCGATGCGGTGGGCTTCGTGTTCGCCGACTCGCCGCGGCGGGTGACGCCGGCCGAGGCCCGGCGGCTGTGCGAGGGGCTGGACCGGCGGGTCACCCGGGTGGCCGTGATGCGTCACCCCGATGCGGACGAGTGGGCCGCGGTGCGGGACGGGTTCGGCCCCGACTGGCTGCAGACCGATGCGGCGGACTACGAGCTGCTGGAGATGCCCGACGCCTGCGCTCGTTTGCCGGTCTACCGAGACGATGACCACAGTTTGGCATCCGATTCGGCGAAGATGCCCGCACGTTTGCTCTTCGAGGGAGCGCGCAGCGGTGCCGGGGAGCGGGCCGACTGGTCGGCGGCGGCAGCGCTGGCGGCCCGGGCCGAGTTGGTGCTTGCGGGCGGGCTGTCGCCCGAAAACGTCGAGCAGGCGCTGGCCGCCGTCGCCCCCTGGGGCGTGGACGTCTCCAGCGGTGTGGAGCGGGCGCCGGGCGACAAGGACCCGGCGCGGATCGCCGCCTTCGTGGCACGCGTCCGGCGGTGGGAACAGCGGGCCCCGCAGCAGAGAACCAGAGCAGAGCACGAGAACAGAGGATGAGTGAGGCCACATGAGCGAAGCGACGAACGAATTGATCGCAGCGACCGCGGTGCCGGGTTTGCTGCAGAAACTCCTGGATAGGGAGTTACCCGACGATCGAGGCCGTTTCGGGCCATTTGGCGGCCGATACGTGCCGGAAACCCTCGTTCCGGCCCTGGAGCGTCTGGAGCAGGGGGTCCGCGAGATCCTGCCGCGGGAAGACTTTCAGGCCGACTACGCGCGGGAGCTCCGGGAGTGGGTCGGGCGGCCGACGGCGCTGACCGGCGCGCGCCGCCTCGGCGAAGCCTGGGGAGCGGAGGTCTGGCTGAAGCGCGAAGACCTGGCCCACACGGGCGCGCACAAGATCAACAATGCCATCGGCCAGGCGCTGCTGGCGAAGCGCCTCGGCGCGAAGCGGGTGATCGCCGAGACCGGCGCCGGGCAGCACGGCGTGGCCTCCGCTGCCGCCTGTGCCCGCGTGGGACTGCCCTGCCGGGTGTACATGGGGGCCGTGGACATCGTGCGCCAGGCCCCCAACGTGGACCGCATGCGCCGGCTCGGCGCCGAGGTCTGCCCGGTGGAAAGCGGCGACCAGACGCTGCGCGCAGCCATCGACGAGGCGCTCAGGCACTGGGTATCGGATCCGGAGGGCATCTACTACCTGCTCGGCTCTGCGGTGGGCCCGCATCCCTACCCCTATCTGGTCCGCGAGCTGCAGGCGGTCATCGGCCAGGAGGCCCGGCGGCAGATGATCGAGGTCGGCGGGCTTCCCGACGCGGTCTTCGCCTGCGTCGGCGG
>CAYQZN010000518.1:0-1440 GCA_964421805.1 uncultured Woeseiaceae bacterium | reverse complement strand
CCCGGGAGGCGTTCTTCGGCCGTACCCAGCGGGAACAGGGGAGAGGCTGAACCGGACTCTTTACGGCCGCCGTATTCGGCGTATGCTAGCGCCCTTCTGCGCCGCGCCGCGGCCGGTCGACTCGCCGCCTTGGCAACCAACCTCCAACTCGAGATCGTCCCCCAGCCGGACGACATGACCTGCGGGCCCACCTGCCTGCACGCCGTCTACGCGTACTGGGACGACCCTATCGGACTCGATCGTCTGCTGGCCGAGGTGCGTATGCTGCCGGCCGGTGGCACTCTCGACGTGTTCCTGGCCAATCATGCGCTAGCCCGCGGCTATGAGGTGACCATCTTCACCTACAACCTGCACGTCTTCGACCCGTCCTGGTTCCCGGCCGGTGCGGATGCGCTTGGCGAACGGCTGCGCCGCCAGCGCGAGGTGAAGCGCGACAGCCGGCTGCAGGCGGCAACGGCGGGCTATCTGCGCTTCCTGGAACTCGGGGGGCAGGTACGCTACGAGGACCTCACCACCAGCCTGATCCGCCGTTACCTGAAGAAGGGCGTGCCGATCATGACCGGGCTCAGCGCCACTTACCTGTACCGCAGCGCCCGGGAGATTCCGGACACGATGGCGGCGGACGACATCCGCGGCGAGCCCTGCGGTCATTTCGTGGTGCTCTCCGGTTACGACAGGCGCACGCGCCAGGTGAAGGTGGCGGATCCCTACCGGGCCAATCCCTACTCCACGGACGGCTATTATCCGGTGGACATCCGCCGGCTGATCGGCGCCGTTTTCCTGGGCATCGCCACTTACGACGCCAACCTGCTGGTCATCCGTCCGCGGGGGCAACGGCCGTGACCAACCTGATCGTCGTCGACGACCGCGAGCACTGGCCCGGGGAGATCGCCGGGGCCCGGGTGGTGGATGCGCTCACCTATCTCACGGCCGAGGAGTTCAGCCGCGGCCGCGGCCTGCGCGTCTTCAACCTCTGCGCCTCCTATCGCTACCAGCAGTACGGCTACTACGTCTCGCTGCTGGCCACGGCCCGCGGGCAGCGGCCGCTGCCGGACGTGGCGACCATCCAGGACCTGAAGACGCGCACGCTGCCGCGTCTCGCGAGCGACGACCTGGACGCGATCATCCAGCGCAGCCTGCACACGCTGGAGTCCGAAGAGTTCATCCTGAGCGTGTATTTCGGCCGCAACATCGCGCGGCGCCACGAGCGGCTGGCGAGAGCGCTGTTCAACCTGTTCCCGGCGCCGCTGATCCGGGCCTCGTTCCGCCGCCGCGACGGCAAGTGGCTGCTGGAGAACGTGCGCGCGGTGCCGGTGGGCGAGATCCCCGAATCCCACCGGGATTTCCTGCTGGAGTCCATCGAGGCCCACTTCGCCCGGCGCCGACCGAGCCGCCGGCGCGAGATTCCGGGCGGCTACGACCTGGCCGTGCTCGTGAACG
>CAYQZN010000517.1:0-1444 GCA_964421805.1 uncultured Woeseiaceae bacterium | reverse complement strand
CCGCGCGTTCCCTGACGGCCTGTTCCACCGCTTCCGAGCGGTCCATGTCGTGGAAGTGGATTTCCGGCGGTGTCTGCACTGCTGCGCTCCTTCCGTCACAGAGAGTATTCGAACACAGCGTAACAGAGTCCCTCGCGCCCGATACCCTATACGCGATACCCGATACCCGATACCCGATGGCCGATAGCCGCTAGTCAATCGGACCGGCCGACGTCGGCGGCCCAGCCCATGGCGTCGACCTGCAGCCGCGCCAGCAGCTCCATATCCAGGCCACTGCACTGTTCCACCAGGCGCGCCACCTCCGCAGGCTCGTCGCGCTCGAGGGTCTCGGTCAGCGAGAGCAGCAGCCCCAGGTCGCCGCTGCGCCAGAGCAACGCGTCGCGCACGTCGTCCTGCAGCGGCAGCGGCGCGAGGATATCGGCGAGCGGCGCGCCGATCAGCGTGTCCAGGAGAGACAGGATGCCCGTCATGAAAGCCCGGTCCGCATAGGCGGGATCGGCGGATACCCGCTCCGACATCAGCTCCATGAGACGCCCCCGGGCGGCCGCCAGGGTCAGCAGCGGGCTCGGGAAGTCCGCGTTGCCATCCTGGGCGAACAGCATCACCTGGAGCCAGCGCTGCAGCCGGCGACGCCCCAGAATCACCAGCGCATGGGACAAGCTGTCCACCCTGTGGCGTAATCCCATGCCGGCAGAGTTCACCAGCCGAATCAGCTTGTAGCCGAGCTCCGGCAGGTGTTTGACGGTGTCTTCGATATCCGCGATCTCGGTGTCGCCCAGGATCTGCTGCAGGAGGCGGATCAGATTCTGGCGTGACGGGTCCGCCGCCCGCCCCTCGAGCAGCACCGGGCGGGCAAAGAAGAAACCCTGGAACAGGTCGAAACCGATGCGCTTGCATTGCGCCGCCCGCTCGGGCGTGTCCACTTTCTCGGCCAGCAGCTGCAAGCCGGGCCGCTGCACGGCGCGGACGATGTCGCCCAGCTCCTCGGGCGGAACCTCGTGTACGTCCACTTTGATAACGTCAACCAGCGGCAGGATCGCCTCGTGGGAGTCGTCCAGGCGGATGACGTCGTCCAGTGCGAAACGGAAGCCCTGCCGGTGCAGCTCGGAGCAGCGCTGCACGAGATCGGGGGTAATCTCCACGCTCTCCAGGATCTCCAGCATGATGCGATCCTGCGGCAACGCCTCGGGCAGCTCCGAATAAAGGCTCTCGGCATCGAAATTGATATAGCCGCGGCAGGAGCCGATGACGGCCTCGAGGCCCAGCTCGGAGAACGCCTGGGTGACCACCCGGGCCGTGGCCAGTTGATCGCCCGGGAATGGCCCGCCGCCCGGCGACCGGAACAGCAGCTCGTAGGCAACCGTATTGCCGTCCCGGTCCAGGATGGGCTGGCGGCCGAGGACGAAGGGGGTGGCCTGAAGGGCCGCGGCGGCCTCTGTTGCGG
>CAYQZN010000516.1:0-1450 GCA_964421805.1 uncultured Woeseiaceae bacterium | reverse complement strand
GGGCCCGCAGCATGCGGCGGAAGGGGCCGAAGTGCAGCTCGTCGGGCCGCGCCGGATCGCGGGCGCGGCCGTGCACCTGGCGCTCGAGACCGGGGTAGTCCGGCTTTATGAACTGGCAGGCGCGGCCGCAGCGCTTCGGCTCGGCCGTGCGCGAGATGCCGCAGTCCGTGCACAGGTCCCGCGGCACCGCCGCGCCGACCGGCGGTGCCGCGATGCCCCTGTCAGCCGGGGAGCTGATAGCCCACCGAGGCCCCGGGACCCAGCGGCAGACCCAGGCCCACCCAGATCATGGTCATCGCCAGGCCGGCGATCATCAGCCAGATGGAGTACGGGATCATGGAGGCCATCAGGCTGCCGATGCCGAAGTCGGGCTTCCAACGCTGACAGAACGTCAGGATCAGCGGGAAATAAACCATGAGCGGCGTGATGATGTTGGTGGCACTGTCGCCCACCCGGTAGGCGGCCGTGGTCATCTCGGCGCTGACACCGAGCAGCATCATCATCGGGATCATCACCGGCGCGAGCAGCGCCCACTTGGCGCTGGCGGATCCCACCAGCAGGTTGATGCCGCCGGCGAACAGTACCAGCAGCGCCAGAAGCACCGGCATGGGCAGATTGGACGATTCGATGGCGCCCGCGCCCTGAACCGCGAAGATGAGGCCGAGGTTCGACCAGTTGAACATGGCCACGAAGTGGGCCGCGGCGAAGGCCAGAACCAGGTAGTAGGCGAGATCGGCCATGGATTCCGACATCATGGTGACGATGTCCCGATGGCCCTTCACGGTGCCGGCGCCGGATCCGTAGGCCCAGCCGGCGGCGAGGAACAGGATGAAGAAACCGGCTACCAGCGAGCGGTAGAACGGTGACAGACGGGCCGTCGGATCGGCTTCCTCGTCGATCAGCGGCGTGCCCGGTCCGATGGTGAAGAATATCCACAGTCCCACGACGCCCAGCACCGCGAGGCCGGCCCATTTCAGGCCCCGGCGTTCCTCGGGCGTCAGCGGCTTGTCCTCGTGGATGGACTTCGCCGCCTCTCCCTCCGGAGTGTAGCTGCCCAGGCGCGGTTCGATGATGCGGTCGGTGACGTACCAGATGACCGGCAGGTAGAGCACGGTCATGGCGGCGATGAAGTACCAGTTGCCGGCGATATTGGCATCCCACGCAGGCACGATGCTCTCGGCGGCCGCCTCGGTGATGCCGAACAGCAGCGCGTCGAGCTGCCCCGGCAGCAGGTTGGCCGAGAAACCGCCGGAGACGCCGGCGAACGACGCCGTGATGCCGGCGATGGGATGCCGGCCGGCCGCGGCGTAGAGCACGCCGGCGAGCGGGATCAGCACCACGTAGGCGGCATCCGCGGCCAGGTTGCCCAGCATGGCCACCAGCGCGACCACGGGGGTCAGCAGGAAACGGGGCGCGTTCCTGACGCCGGCGTGCATGGCCGAGGCGAACA
>CAYQZN010000515.1:0-1450 GCA_964421805.1 uncultured Woeseiaceae bacterium | reverse complement strand
CTACAAAGGCTGGTCGTCGATGGTGAGCTTCTGCATCGCCAGCACGGCCTGGGTGCGGTTGGTCACCTTCAGTTTGCGCAGGATGGCGGTGACGTGGGCCTTGATGGTGGCCTCGGAGACGCCCAGCTCGTAGGCGATCTGCTTGTTCATCAGCCCTTCGGCCAGCATGAGCAGAACGCGGAACTGGTGCGGCGTCAGAGCCGCCAGCCGGGCGGCGATGTCCGCCTCCTCGCCGCCGAGTTCGCCGCCGTTCAGGCCAACGCCTTCCGGCAGCCACACCTCGCCTTCCAGCACCGCCGTGATGGCCGACTCGATGCGGGCGATGGGCGAGGACTTGGGGATGAATCCGCTGGCGCCGTGACTGATGGCCCGGCGGATGATCGCCGGCTCGTCGGTGGCGGAGACGATGACCGTGGGTAGCGTCGCGAAGGTGCTGCGGATCCAGGCCAGGGCCGAGAAGCCGTTCACGCCTGGCATGTTCAGGTCCAGTAGCAGGAGGTCGGCTTCCGGGTTCGCCTCCACGGCCTGCTGCAGCGTCTCCAGGCTCTCCGCCTCGACGATGCCGGCGCCGTCCACGCAGTTGCGCACGGCCTGGATCATCGCCTCCCGGAACAGCGGATGATCGTCGGCGATGATGAAGGTGCTTGGGCTCGGTGCTGACATCTCCGCGGCCGGCGGCTCCTGGTATTCCGGTGCAACCTCGGTTGCAAGCTCGGTTGCAACGATGGTGGCAGCTATGGTCGGTTCCTGCGATTGGCGATGAGATCGTCGACGACGCCCGGATCCGCCAGCGTCGACGTGTCCCCCAGGCTGCCGTAATCGTTCTCCGCCACCTTGCGCAGTATCCTGCGCATGATCTTGCCGGAGCGGGTCTTCGGCAGCCCCGGCGCCCATTGCACCAGGTCCGGCGTGGCGATGGGCCCGATCTCCTTGCGCACCCATTTCCTGAGCTCGGCCAGCAACTCGTCGCTGGGATCGACCCCTTCCATCAGAGTCACGTAAGCATAGA
Organism: uncultured Woeseiaceae bacterium; assembly: GCA_964421805.1. GTDB lineage: Bacteria > Pseudomonadota > Gammaproteobacteria > Steroidobacterales > Woeseiaceae > Lentisalinibacter. The sequence continues at coordinate 441 of CAYQZN010000515.1, read as the reverse complement.
TGCCCTGACCCTTGATGTCGTGGGGATAGCCCACCACGGCCGCTTCCGCCACCGCCGTGTGCGCCACCAGCGCGCTCTCGATCTCGGCCGTGCCCATGCGATGCCCGGAGACGTTCAGCACGTCGTCCACCCGCCCGGTGATCCAATAGTAGCCATCCTCGTCGCGCCTGGCACCATCGCCGGTGAAGTAGCGTCCGGGGAAGGTCGAGAAATAGGTATCGACGAAGCGCTGGTGGTCGCCGTACACCGTGCGCATCTGGCCGGGCCAGCTGTCGAGGATGACGAGATTGCCCTCCGTCGCCCCTTCCAGCACCTGGCCTTCGCCGTCGACCAGCGCCGGCCGGACCCCGAACAGGGGCTGCGTGGCGGAGCCGGGCTTCAGCGCCGTGGCGCCCGGCAGCGGTGTGATCAGGATGCCGCCGGTCTCGGTCTGCCACCAGG
>CAYQZN010000514.1:0-1452 GCA_964421805.1 uncultured Woeseiaceae bacterium | reverse complement strand
CCCGGACGATCTCCGGTCGGCGATCGAGGCGACGATGTACGATCCGAGTTACTGATCGCGTAAGCACCTGGTTACGGATTCTCCGGTCTTGAGCGGCTCGTCTCGAGTAGTGCCGCGTACATCCCCATCGCGGGAAGCGTTTCTTCGCAGATGCCTTGCTCGCGCACGAAGCTCCTGAGCTTGGTGTGCGCCCGCGCGTCACCCCTGTCACTGGCGTAGAGCAGCCCTGCCATGTAGCCGTATTGGTTGGCGAAGGCTGCTCGGGAGAACTCTGCCATCAGATAACCGGCAAACGGCGACTCGCTCTTGGAAACGAATCCCTTTGCATAGGCTGCCTCGATCAACGCATCGCCGTATTCCGGTATCTCTCTGAGGCCTTCTGGCGATATCCCGGAGCGCAGGTAGCTATCTCTGAGGTCCCGAACTTTCTCCAGCGCTCGATCCAGGTAGAGGAACTGGGCTTTTTGATCGCCGTTTTCGGCCAGCGACCGCAGTTCCGAGAGTGACATCTGTGCCGCTGCCAGAATTTCTTCGGGTAGCGGGAATCCTTGCTCTTCCATCCATTGGAATTCGCCTTCGGTGCGAAAGGCAATGGCATCGGCATAGCGTTCATTGAATTTCTCCAGAGTCCTCGCTGACACGGTGTCGTACGCGGAGAGCAGCTTTCCAAAGTCCTGAGTGCGAACCGCATAGGACTGAACGGCGAGTGTGCTCGACTCGGATGCCCGTTCGGCCTCGATATCCTGGAGCTGGTCTTGCTCGGTGAGTTTCTCACTGCGGTTATCTGGTCGGTACGAGGCTAGTTGACGATCTCGCCCCTCGTTCCGCTCGATCTCCGGCGCAAGGCCGGCGCTGGCGGCCGACTCCTGTGGTTCTTGCGCGGGTGCGCGCGCCAAGTCGAAGAGCAGCCACCCGACGGTCATCCCCGACACAAAGCCAATCACCAATACGAAAACTCTACTCATCACACTGCCCCGATCACACAACCCTATGATGCCTCACACTCATTCATATCCATTTGTCGATGCCATTCGGCGCACGCAAGATCTTCCCCGGCCGAGTCATAAGCGCTATCGCCATGGTCTGTGACTGCAACGAAGTAGGCAGCGGCAACGCTGTTGCAGAGTGTCCTGGTGGCGTTGGCTGTGTTTTCTGCACAAGCGCCCTGTAGATTCTCGTGGAACCGATCGTCACATCGGTATTTGGCTGCCTGTATTCCGTAGCAGAAGTCGTGCTGGTTGCACGCGGACAGGAAGCTAACGCCGGGAAAGGGCTCGTCCAGATCACCGTGAAAACTGGTCAACGCCAGACTTGCGAGCTGTTCTAGTAGATGGTCCCGCCAACCGCCAACGCCACATCCATTGGATTGCCAGGCCGGATCGTAACCCGGCACCGAAGGCGGACCTGACGAAGAACACCCTTTCGGCCTCGACTCCTCCAGCCTCTCACAGA
>CAYQZN010000513.1:0-1455 GCA_964421805.1 uncultured Woeseiaceae bacterium | reverse complement strand
AGTTTCAGCTCGGTGGTGGTATCCAGGCCGTAACCGGACTTGATCTCCACCGTGGTGACGCCCTCCTCCAGCAGGCGCTTCAGACGCCGCGAGGACGCCTCGAACAGCTCGTCCTCGCTCGCCGCCCGGGTGGCGCGTACGGTGGCGCGGATGCCGCCGCCGGCGCGGGCGATGGCCTCGTAGGACTCGCCCTGCAACCGCCGTTCGAACTCGTCCGCCCGGTTGCCGGCCCAGACCAGGTGGGTGTGGCAATCGACCAGCCCGGGCGTCAGCCAGCCGCCACGGCCGTCCACGTGGGTGTCGGCGGCCACCTCCTGTCCGTCGTCCTCCGCGCCGGCGTAGACGATGCTGCCGTCGGCCATGGCCACCCGCGCCATCCGTGCGCCCGCGGCCCCGGCCGGGGCGCGGCCGTCGGGCACCGCGGGCGCGAGGTTCACGTTGTGGATGAGCGTGTCGGAGAAGATTGCCACGGGCGCCTCCCTGCCGTTATGCTTGACGAAATTCTAGTTGTATATACAACCTTTGTATAGACGACTTTCTAAAGACGAACTTCTATAAACGAACTATGGCAGGCCGTCTGCACAGCCGCCGAACGCATTATGGGCACACCCCGCTACCGTATCATCCGCGACGAACTGCTCGAGGATATCGAGAGCGGCCGGCTGCGTGCGGGGGAGCGGGTACCTTCCGAGAATGAACTCGTCGCACGCTTCGGCGTGAGCCGCATGACGGCCCGGCGGGCGCTGCAGGAGCTGGCCGGCGCCGGCTTCCTGCTGCGCACCCGGGGACTCGGCAGCTTCGTGGCCGACTCCCGGCCGATGAGCTCCATGCTGCAGGTTCGCAATATCGCCGACGAGATCGCCGAGCGCGGTCACCGCCACACCGCCGAGGTGCTGCGACTCGAATCCGTCGCGGCCGGCGAGGAGTTGGGCCGCTACTTCGACGTCGAACCCGGAGAGGAGCTGTATCACTCGGTGCTGGTCCATCGCGAGAACGGCGTGCCCATCCAGCACGAGGACCGCTACGTGAACCCCGCCTGCGCCCCGGACTATCTTTCCCAGGACTTTGCCGGCGCCACCCCGAACGAATACCTGACGGCTGTCGCGCCGCTGGCCGAGGCCGACCACGTGGTAGAGGCAACCACCGCCATGCCCGGCGTGGCGCGGGCACTCGAGATCCGGCCGGAGGCGCCCTGCCTGCGCGTCACCCGACGCACCTTCAGCCGCCGGGCGGTGGTCACCTTCGCCCGGCTCACCTACCCGGGCAACCGCTACCGCCTGGGCAGCCATCTGGATTTCCGCGCGCCCGGCCCGCAGGACGAGCGCCGGGACGACAATACTCACAGGGGGAATGCATGAACCGATACGACCCCGAGCGTGTAATCAGCGCCCCGCACGGCACCGAGCTCTCCGCGAAGAGCTGGCTCACCGAGGCGCCGCTGCGCATGCTCATGAA
>CAYQZN010000512.1:0-1456 GCA_964421805.1 uncultured Woeseiaceae bacterium | reverse complement strand
GCGTGACCGGTGCCAACGTGGTCAGCCGCCTGCTCGGCGTGGTGCTGGTGGCGCTTGCAGTACAGTACGTCGTGGACGGCATACTGGCCTTCGTCTAGCGTCCGCCACCGCCCGCTACCGCAGCCGGTAGATCCAGTCGCAGATGCCGTGGCCGAGCCGCAGGCCGCGGTGCTCGAACTTAGTGCGCGGCCGGGCGAGCGGCCGCTCGCCGTCGTGCTCGCGCCGCTCCACCAGCTCGAATCGCTCGTCCGCGGCCACCACCTCGTCGATATGCTCGGCGTAGCTGGCCCAGTCCGTGGCGATGTGCAGGGTGCCGCCGGGCGCGAGCACGCGGACGACGAGATCCAGGAAGCCGGGCGCCACAATGCGCCGTTTGTGGTGGCGCTTCTTCGGCCAGGGGTCCGGGAAGTAGAGGTTGAGCCGCGCGATGCTGTCGTCCGGTATCGCTGCCATGATCTCCAGCGCATCGCCGCACAGGAGCCGCAGGTTGTCGATGCCGCGGCGCTCGATGCCGAGCAGGCAGTGGCCGATGCCCGGCTCGTGCACCTCGATGCCGTAGTAGCGCGTCTCCGGGTCGTCCTCCGCCTGGTCGAGCAGGCTCTCGCCGTTGCCGAAGCCCACTTCCAGCACGCGGCGCTCGCCGCCGCCGCCGCCGAAAGCGCGGGCAATGGCCGCCTCGTCGTCCGCGGCGATGCCGTAGCGGGGCCAGAGTTCCCGCCAGGCCCGTTCCTGCGCCCGGGTCATGCGCCCGGCGCGCCGCACGAAACTGCGCACCTTCCGTTCCGGCTGTTTCTCTGCTCTGTCGCTCATCGCTTCCTTCATCGTGCCTGGGCGTTATGCCTGGCCGTGTCGATATTTTGTCAAATCTGCAACGGCATCGGCTTGTCACGGCCGTGTCGAATCTCCCCTGCGCAACTTATCTCACTCATCTCAGGGAGAGAAACAATGAGAAAGACTACTGCAACGGCCTCCTTGCTGGCCGCAGCGTTCCTGCTGGCCGGCTGCGAGGGAGACGACGGCACCGACGGTACCGATGGCGCCGACGGCCAGGACGGATTCAATTCGCTGGTGACTACCCGCGAGATTCCCAAGGGCGATGCCGATTGCCCCGGCGGCGGTCTCGCGCTGGACAGCGGCCTCGACACGAACCGCAACGACGTGCTGGACCCCGCCGAGGTCACCGCTAGCGAGCTGCTGGAATGTGCCACCGCACCTCAGCTGCGCGCGCTGCACGCCTCGCCCGATGCGCCGGCCGTGAACATCATCGTGAACGGACAGGCCGCGCTCAGCGAGGTGGACTACACCGAGGGCTCTGGCTTCCTGCCGGTAGCGGAGACTACCACCGTGCAGGTGGAGGCGATCATCCCCGGCGGTAACTCGATCGTCATCGACGAGACGCTCGATCTCGACTTCAGCACCGACTACACGGTCATCGCCGTCGGCGACGTGGCCGCTC
>CAYQZN010000511.1:0-1464 GCA_964421805.1 uncultured Woeseiaceae bacterium | reverse complement strand
CTGCGCCGGCCGTACCGACTCCGGCGTGCACGCCACCGGCCAGGTGATCCACTTCCACCCGCCGGTGCAGCGCCGGCTGCGCAGCTGGCTGCTGGGCACCAACAGCAATCTGCCGGCCGACGTCAGCGTGACCTGGGTGCGCCCCGTCAGCCCCGACTTCCACGCCCGATACTCGGCCGTATCCCGCAGCTACCGCTATCTCATCCTGAACCGGCCCGTGCGCTCGTCGCTGCACCGCCACCGGGCGTGCTGGGTGCACCAGCCTCTGGACGAGGGCCGCATGGGGGAGGCGGCACGCCATCTGATCGGCGAGCACGACTTCTCCGCCTTCCGCGCCGCCGGCTGCCAGTCCCGCTCGCCGGTGCGCGACGTCACGGCCATTACCGTGTCCCGGCAGGGCGAGTGGGTCGCCATCGACGTGAGCGCGAACGCGTTCCTGCAACACATGGTCCGCAACATCGCCGGCCTGCTTATCACGGTGGGCCGGGGCGAGCGGGACCCGGACTGGGCGGCCGAGCTGCTGGCCGGCCGGGACCGCACCGCCGGCGCCTTCGCCGCGCCCGCGGCCGGCCTGACACTCATCGCCGTGGATTATCCGCCGCAGTTCGGCCTGCCGGACGGCCGCGATTTCGCAGGCCTGCCGGCAGCGCTGCCGCCGGTCTGACAGGGAAAGGACGAGGGGGTATCATCGCCGCATGAGCTGGTTCTCGAAAATCATGCCCTCGCGCATCAGCACGGAGGGGCGCACCCGTTCCGTGCCGCGGGGCATCTGGATCAAGTGCCAGGCCTGCGACGCGCAGCTCTACCGCGCCGAGGTGGAGCGCAGCCTGCACGTCTGCCCCAAGTGCGACTACCACATGCGCATCGGCGCGCGGCAGCGGCTGGAATCCTTCCTGGACAAGGACTCCATCAACGAGCTGGATGCCGGGATACAGCCGCGTGATCCGCTGAAGTTCCGCGACAGCAAGCGCTACCGGGACCGGCTCTCCCAGGCCCAGAAGCAGACCGGCGAGAAGGACGCGCTGGTCACCGTCACCGGCGCGCTGCACAGCCGCCCCGTGGTCTGCTCCGCGTTCGAGTTCCGCTTCATGGGCGGCTCCATGGGCTCGGTGGTCGGCGAACGCTTCGCCCGCGCCGCGGAACATGCGCGGGAGACCAGCATGCCGTTGATCAATTTCTCCGCCAGCGGCGGGGCGCGGATGCAGGAGGCATTGTTCTCGCTGATGCAGATGGCGAAGACCAGCGCCGCGCTGGCCGCGCTGGCCCGGGCGAAGGTGCCGTTCATCTCCGTCATGACCGATCCCACCACCGGCGGCGTCTCCGCCAGCCTGGCGATGCTGGGCGACGTCAACATCGCCGAGCCGCGTGCGCTGATCGGTTTCGCCGGTCCCCGCGTCATCGAGCAGACGGTGCGCCAGACGCTGCCGGAGGGCTTCCAGCGCAGCGAGTTCCTGCTCGATCACG
>CAYQZN010000510.1:0-1467 GCA_964421805.1 uncultured Woeseiaceae bacterium | reverse complement strand
CGGAGGAGATCTGGCCCCAGCCCGACGGCAGCCTGCAGGCGCTGGGCACGGTGGACCTGCGCAAGCTATGCAGCCAGCTCGGCATGCGCTGGGAACCGGAGGCAGACGTGGTGACCGCCGGCGGTCTCGTCAGCACCCTGCTCGGGCGCCTGCCGGAGATCGGGGACGAGGTAGAATGGCGCGGCTACCGCCTGCGGGTCCTGGCAGCGGGACGGCGGCGCGCGGAACGCATCGCCGTGAGCAAGGTCGACTAGAAAAGGTCGACTGGAAAGGTCGACTGGAAGACGAATAACAAGAGGAGAGATTCCATGCTGCGGGTGTCCGTGTGGTCGATTTTTGCGGCCGTTCTGTTGGTCGTTGTGGCTGCCGAGGGAAGAGCGGAGCGATTCGGGACGGAGCAACACGACGTCGAGGTCTCTGTCGTCACCGACGGCCTGAGCCATCCCTGGGGGCTCGCGTTCCTGCCGGACGGAGATATCCTGGTCACCGAGCGCCGCGGCAACCTGCGCGTAGTGCGCGACGGCGCGCTGTTGCCCGAGCCGGTCGCGGGTCTGCCGCCCATCGATCAGCACGGCCAGGGCGGCCTGCTGGACGTGGCGCTGCATCCGGACTTCGCGGCCAACCGGCTGGTGTATCTCTCCTACGCCGGCCGCGGCGACGGCGGCTATAGCACGGAGGTGCTGCGAGGCCGGCTGCAGGGCGAAACTCTCACCGACCTGGAAGTGATCTTCCGGGCCGCGCCCAAGACGGACGGCAAGCGCCATTTCGGCTCCCGGCTGCTGTTCGGGCCGGACGGCAAGCTCTACGTCTCCCTCGGCGACCGCGGCGACCGCCCCTCCGCCCAGGATCTCTCCTCCCACAACGGTTCCGTGCTGCGGCTGAACCCGGACGGCAGCGTTCCCGCAGACAACCCGTTCGTCGGCGGCGACGGCGCGCAGCCGGAAATCTGGACCTACGGCAACCGCAACATGCAGGGCATGGCGCTCCGGGCGAACGGCCAGATCTGGACCCACGAGCACGGCCCGCAGGGCGGCGACGAAGTGAACCTGATGCGGGCCGGCGTGAACTACGGCTGGCCGGTGATCACCTACGGGCGCAACTACGGCATCGGCACGAAGATCGGAGAGGGCACCGAGCAGGAAGGCATGGCACAGCCGGTGCATCAGTGGACGCCCTCCATCGCCCCCTCGGGCATGACCTTCTACAACGGCGATGCGTTCCCGGAATGGCAGGGGGACCTGTTCGCCGGCTCGCTCAAGTTCGGCCTGCTGGTGCGGCTCACCGTGGACGGCGACGAGGTCGTGGCCGAGGAGCGGATGCTGGACAACGCCTACGGCCGCATCCGCGCCGTCGCCGAAGGTCCCGACGGTCTGCTCTGGCTCCTCACCGACGACCGCAATGGCAAGCTCCTGAAGCTGACCCCCGCCGAATAACACGTAGGAGGGCCTTCAGGCCCGATTCTGATGC
>CAYQZN010000509.1:0-1469 GCA_964421805.1 uncultured Woeseiaceae bacterium | reverse complement strand
CAGCCCGAGAGCATGATCAGCATCAGCAGGCCGGGCAGCACGCCGGCGCGGAACAGCTCGTCGATCGACTGCTGGGCGACCACGCCGTACAGGATCAGCGGCAGCGAGGGTGCAAACAGCAGGCCCAGGCTGCCGGCGCTGGTGACCAGGCCCAGATTGAAGCGCTCCGGATAGCCGGCCTGAGTCAGCGCGGGATAGAGGATGGCGCCGAGCGCGATGATGGTGACGCCCGAGGCGCCCGTGAATGCCGTGAAGAATGCGCACGCCGCCAGCGAGACGATGGCGAGCCCGCCGGGCATCCAGCCCAGCAGGGCCCGGGTAATGCGCACCAGCCGACGCGGCGCGCCGCTCTCGCTCAGGACGAAGCCCGCGAACGTGAACAGCGGTATCGCCAGCAGGAACGGCATGGTGCCGACGCTGAAGAACTCGATGGCCACGGCGGAGAGATCGATGTCCGCCTGGTAATAACCCCACATGGCACTCGCGGCGATGACCGCGAACAGCGGCGCACCGAGCAGCGCCAGCAGGAGCAGGGCGATACCGAACAGGACCATCACGGCTCCCGGTAACGCAGGCGGTTGCCGAGGCGGACGGCACTCGAGCCGGTGAACAGCAGATAGCGCCAGGCCATCAGTCCGAAGGCGATCGGCATGACGATCTGGAACCACCAGGCGGGTAGTCCGCCGACCAGCTGGTCGCCGAATTCCCATGCCGTGTAGACGAAGCGTCCCGAATGCCACGCCAGCAGGGCGCAGACCGCCGCGGTGAAGACATTGACCACCAGTTCGCAGATCAGGCGCAGCCCGGGCGAGAGGAAGCGCGAGACGACGTCGATGCTGATGTGCTTGTCGGCCCGGCTCGCCGCCACCGCGCCGAACAGGGCGACCCAGAGCACCATCAGCTTCAGCACTTCATCGGCCCAGATGAAGCTGAAGTCGAACGCATTGCGGATGATGATCTGGGTGGTGGCCAGCAGGATCATGGCCGACAGCAGAACGATGAGGACCACGTCCTCCAGCAGCCGGCCTGCACGCTCCAGGCGCTCGCTCAGGCGCCCGCCGAGACGCCCGGGCGCCTCCGTCACGGGCTGCCGCCGTCCGCCTGCGCCGTCGCGGCGGCGCGAGTCCGGTACTCGGCCAGCAGCGCCTGCACCTCTTCGAGCAGCTCCGGCGAGAGGTAACCCTCTTCCGCCAGGCTCTCGTTTGCGGCCATGACCGGCTCGCGCCAGCGGTCGATGGCGCCGTCTACAGGGTCGACGAAGTCAACGCCGGTGTTGGCCAGCGCGGCCAGCGCCTGCTCGTTGTCGGCCTGGTTGATGCGGTCGAAATTCTCGTAGACCCGGTTCATGACCTCGTCGACCACGGCCTGATCGGCATCGGCAAGGCGGGAGAACGCGCGCTTGTCGATGGCGAGATAGCCGAGCGTGTAGAGCAGCGGCAGCTCGGTCAGGTAATCCACCTTGGTATGCC
>CAYQZN010000508.1:0-1474 GCA_964421805.1 uncultured Woeseiaceae bacterium | reverse complement strand
AAGCGGATACCTCGCAGGCCAAGGTTCATTGTGCTGAATGGTCCGAAAGCGGCCAGAAGCAGAAAATCGCGCCGCTTCGCGTTTACTCAAAGGCAATCAATTCCGAACAGACAGCCCAGCAATAGTAGCATCAGGCGAAAGCTCCAAGCCGCGAGAGCCGCGCCGGCCACGCCTCCGGCCAAGCCAAGCCGAATCCAGCCGAAACGCCTCAGAAGCAACGTTGGTAGAAGAACCAACATCAACTGTACTAATGCGAGGGCGGCACCCAACAACCAAAAGCGCCATGCTGGAATCCAATAGTAGTTGCCAGTGCGCAACTCGAAACGTAGAAAAAACGTATATCCGCACCACAATGCTAACGTCGCAACAAATGCTGCCCGCGTTCCACCGATTCGACCTGCAGCTGCGATGATGACGGCAGATAACGCCAAGCCAAGAAACAGAATTAGATTCGGTGTAAGAGACACGTCAGGCACAGATCAAATTCAATTTGGAAATAGCACATTCAGCACCGGCAATCACCGCCCCGACTGCTCCTAAGCAGATACGCTCCGACTGTCCCTCCGGATATAAGCAAAGCCGCAGCCGGCACTCATCAATAAAGCTGTTGAAGTACGCCGCGTTAGCAAGTCTTAGAGTTACTCGCGATAAGTAAGCGACCGTCCGAAAAAGATCGATAGCGGGAATCCTACATCAGAGCACCGCTAGGGTCGCTTTGCGGCCACGAGCTGCCAGGGATTCGCAAGACGACGCCGCGGACGCGCCGGAATAAGCTACTTGATTGGCTGGTGGCGGCGGGCCTGGACAAGCCGCCGGGGATCGAGAGTTAGATATCCGAAAAACGAATCGCCTTGCCTCGCAAAATTGTATGCGTGGCACCGTCAACATTTAGATAACCGGCCAAGAACGGGTTGTACATAGGACCCTTGTTTTGTCGCTCCACCTGGCTGTAACGGGGTATGACAGCGTGGGCTCCCACCTTCCTGGCCTCTTGCCTCAGGCGCTCCATCATCTCGGGCATTATGGCATTGTGCGTGCCCCTGGCTTCCACTATAGCGATTTCCCGGAAGTGTCTCTCGGGCGGCTCCGTGAGTAATTCAACCTCGCCCGTTGGCTCGTAGGATGCAGACTCTTCTAGCATTACTGCCCCGCCGGTGGTGTACATAGCGCTACTATCGCATCCAGTTAGCGCAAGAACGGCCAGAGCCACCAGTCTTTTCATCGTCCTACCCACTTATGCGGTCGAAGGCAACGCCCGCACGGTAATCACCAGATCGCTTTAGCACCGTGTACGCGATTCAAGTGATACTGCCAGTAAAGGCGAGCGACTGAATCCCCGGAAATCCCCTACCGCTTCCGCATGGACCAGCAAGTGGCGCCGAGGATCGCTAGAGCGGCAAACGGGCGATAGTCCGCTTCGGGTCGACTCCAGAAATCATACCTCAGAGCAGCGGAATGGTCGCTTCGCGGCCAG
>CAYQZN010000507.1:0-1479 GCA_964421805.1 uncultured Woeseiaceae bacterium | reverse complement strand
CTTCACCCGCAGAAAACGCACGCAGAGCAGCGGCGTGATGGTCACCGCCAGCAGCCAGGACAGCAGCATGGAATAGAGGATCACCCAGAACAGCGAACCGGCATATTCGCCCATGTCGCTGGGGGACAGGCCGATGGCGCTGAAGGCCAGGATGCCGACGGCAGTGCCGCCGAGCAGCGGCCACTGGGTGGAGCGCACCACTTCGGAGGCAGCCTCGCGGGGATTCTCGCGCCGCTGCAGCCGCACGAGTATCCCGTCCGTGACGACGATGGCGTTGTCCACCAGCATGCCCAACGCGATGATCAGCGCGCCCAGCGAGATGCGCTGCATGGCGATGCCGTCCAGGTTCATCGCGATCAGAGTGCCCGCCACCGTCAGCAGCAGGACGACGCCGACGATCAGCCCGCTGCGCAGGCCCATGAAGACCACGAGCACGCCGATGACGATCACGAGTGCCGCGATCAGGTTGTTCACGAATCCCGCCACCGCCTCGCGCACCGAGTCCGACTGGTAGGAGATGACGTTGAGCTGCATGCCCACGGGCCTGAGCGACTCCAGCTCGGCCAGCCGCGCCTTCACGGCGTCGCCCATCTGCACCACGTTGCCGCCGGCGACGTTGGAGATGCCGAGCCCGATGGCCGGCTGGCCGTCGAAGCGGACGTAGGCGCTGGCAGGCTCGACGACGCCGCGGGTGACGCTGGCCACGTCGCCCACGGTGATGATCTGCTCGCCGCTCGAGGAGCCGAGCGTGATGCTGCTGATCGCCTCGACGGAGTCCACCGCCGCCACCGGCGTTATGGTGATGCGCTGCTCTCCCACCAGGGTATCGCCGGCGGGCATGATGACGTTCTGCGCCTGCAGCACCTGGTAGATGTCCTGCAGCGGTATGCCCAGCTGCGTGGCCCTGGTGGAGGCGATCTCGACGAAGATGGCCTCCTTCGGGGCGCCCAGCGTCGCCACCCGGGCGACGCCCGGCACGAGCAGCAGCTCGCGCTCGAGGTCGTCCACGTAGTCGCGGATCTGCGTCAGCGAGTAGCCCTCGCCCGTGACCGCGAAGAACAGCGAGAACACGTCGCCGAAGTCGTCGTTGACGAAAGAGGGGCCTGCGCCCGGCGGCAGGCGCGACTGGGCGTCGTTCACCTTGCGCCGCAGCTTGTCCCAGATCTGTTCGAGCTCGGCGCGGGTTTTGGAGAACGCGAGCTTCATCTCGACCTTCACCAGGGAGTTGCCCATGCGCGAGACCGAGGTGACCTCCTCGACCTCCTGCAGCTGCTGCGCCGCGCTCTCGATGACGTCGGTCACCTCGTCGGCGACCTCGATGGGCAGCGCACCGGGATAGGCAGTCGAGATGACGGCCGTGCGGATGATGAACTCCGGGTCCTCGTAGCGGGCGAGGCCGAGATATGAGAGATAGCCGCCGATCAGCAGCAGCGCGCAGCCGACCCAGGCGATGGTGCTCTTGCGCAGGGTGTAGTCGGC
>CAYQZN010000506.1:0-1485 GCA_964421805.1 uncultured Woeseiaceae bacterium | reverse complement strand
GCAGCATCTCGTCCAGCAGCTTGCCGGCGCGGCCGACGAAGGGCTCGCCGCGGCGATCCTCCTCGGCGCCGGGCGCCTCACCGATGATCATGAGATCCGCCTCCGGGTTGCCGACGCCGAACACGGTCTGGGTGCGGCCCTCGTGCAGGGCGCAGCGGATGCATCCGCTCACCCGGGCCCGCAGCGCCTCCCAGCCGTCGGCGGACGGGTCCGCCGGAGGCCCCGCGTCGGCCGGCGCCGGTGCCACCCGCGCCGCGTCGTCGGCCGCCACGCCCTCCCGAGCGGCGGGCTCTTTCCCGCCGAGTTCCTGCGGGAGCGCGACTTCGTCGGCGTTCTCCTCGCCGCGCAGCACCCAGACGTCGATGCCGAGCGCGCGGAGATAGGCCAGTCGTTCCCCCTCGCTGGCGGTCATGCCTCGTCCGCCTCCTGACGGCGCCCCCGCCGCCGGCGCCACAGCCAGAACGCCGGCCCCGACAGCGCATAGCCGGTGAACATGGAGAACAGCACCACCGGCGGCTCCAGCGAGATCAGTATCAGCACCAGCGGGATGATGAGCAGGTACGGGAAGGAGATGCGGCTGCCGAGATTGAGCTCTTTGAAGCTGTAGTAGCGCAGATTGCTCACCATCAGCGCAGCGGTCATGGCGGTGATCACGAATGCGAGCGCCAGGCCACCGAGGCCGGCGATGCCGTGCCGGGCGCTGAGCCACACGAAGCCGGCCACCATGCCGGCCGCAGACGGGCTGGCCAGCCCGACGAAGAAGCGCTTGTCCTGGGAGCCCGGCGAGGTATTGAAGCGGGCCAGCCGCATGGCGGCCGCCACCGCGAACAGGAAGGCCACCAGCCAGCCCACCCGGCCCCAGGCGACGCTGTACTCCGCCAGCCGGGCCACGCCCCACTGGTAGACCACGACCGCGGGCGCCAGGCCGAAGCAGACCATGTCCGAGAGGCTGTCGAACTCCTTGCCGAAGTCGCTCTCGGTGGCCGTCAGGCGCGCCACGCGGCCGTCGAGGCCGTCCAGCACCATGGCCACGAATATCGCCACGCCGGCCGCCTCGAAGTTGCCGTCCACGGCCGCCACGATGGCGTAGAAGCCCGCGAACAGCGCCGTGGTGGTCAGCAGATTCGGCAGCAGATAGATGCCGCGGCGCGGTTTTTCGTCGGATGCACCCACGGCGCAATCATACAAGATGGGCGGGCGCGGCTCGCTATCCGTGTCTCAGTTCCGCCAGCGAATCGGTCCCCGCGCGCACCTTCTGCCCCGTCTTCACGCGCACGTGCGCGTCCGCCGGCAGGTACACCTCGGCGGTCCTGGCCAGCCGCATGAAGGCGAACCGCTGGCCCTGCCCCACCCGCTCCCCGTAACCGAGGAACGCCCGCGGCGCGCCGAACCACTTCGGGCCGTGTTTCGGACCATGGACGAGGACCACGACGTCGTCGTCCTCGTCGCTGCGCACCCACATGCCGTGCACGTCCAGCCAGCGGC
>CAYQZN010000505.1:0-1488 GCA_964421805.1 uncultured Woeseiaceae bacterium | reverse complement strand
CGAGCTTGAGCTGGATGGCCTGGTGCTCGCAGATGGGCTTGCCGAAGGTCTTGCGTTCCTGCGAATAGCGCACCGCCCGGTTCAGCGCGGACTGCGCGATGCCGACGCCCCGCGCTGCGATGTTGATGCGGCCGAGTTCGAGGCCGCCCACCGCCTGGATGAAGCCGCGCCCTTCCTCGCCGCCCACCAGCGCGTCGGCGCCGACGCGATAGCCGTCGAATATCAGCTCCGCGCTGTCGATGCTCCTGTAGCCGAGCTTCGCGAGCTTGCGACCGACGGTGAATCCCGGCCCCTTCTCCGCGATGAACAGACTCATGCCCCGGTGCCGCGGTTCGGCGTCCGGGTCGGTCTTCACCAGCAGCGCGACACAGTCGCCGTGGAGGCCGTTCGAGATCCAGGTCTTGGTGCCGTTGACCACGTACTCGGCGCCCTCGCGCGACGCCGTCGTGCGGATCCCCTGCAGGTCCGTACCGGCATCCGGTTCGGTGAGCGCGAGTCCGCCGCGCAGCTCCCCGGTGGCGAAACGGGGCAGCCAGCGCTCGCGCTGCTCGTCGGTGCCGAAACGCTCGACGCAGGCCGCCATCATCAGATGGGAATTGAAGATGCCGGTGGGCGCCATCCAGGCCTCGCTGATCAGTGCGACCAGGCGGGCATAGGTGCGGGCGCTCAGGCCGAGGCCGCCCCAGCGCGGGCTGATCGTGGCACCGAACAGCCCGAGGCCCTTCATCTGTTCGACGAGTTCATGGGGGTACTCGTCCGCCAGGTCGAACTTGCGGGCGACCGGCCGGACCTCCTGCTCGACCCAGCGCCCGACGGCGTCCAGGATGGCCTCTTCCTCCTCGGCGCTGTAACGGGGGTTGCCGTCGCCGTTGCTGGCGGTGTTGCTCATGAGTGCTCCCGGCTCGCTGGCGATGTTGCGGATTCAGTAATCGATGCGGTCGTCGACGGCATGGCCGCGCTTCGGTATCAGCATCGTGCGCTCGAATTCGCACACCACCACACCGTCCTGATTGCGGCCGATCGTGCGCACGGTGACGATGCCGGCCTCCGGGCGCGAGCGGGATTCGCGCTTCTCCAGCACCTGGGTCTCGGCATACAGGGTATCGCCGGCGAACACCGGATGGGGCAGCCGGATTTCCTTCCAGCCCAGATTGGCGATGGCCTTCTGGCTGACGTCGCTCACGCTCATGCCGACCAGCAGCGACAGCGTGAACGGGCTGGCCACCAGGTTGCGGCCGAACTCGGACGCCGCACCATAGCGCTCGTCGAAATGCAGCGGATGGGTGTTCATCGTAAGCAGGGTGAACCAGGTGTTCTCGGTGGCCGTCACGGTACGGCCGGGGCGGTGCTCGTAGACCGCACCGGGCTCGAATTCCTCGAAGTAGCGGCCGAAGCTCTCACGGTAACGCTTCGGGCCGACCTCCCTGCTGGTATGCATGGTTCTCCTCTGCGCCATTCTCGCGCGGCGCTTCCGTTCGGCTGTCCGGT
>CAYQZN010000504.1:0-1506 GCA_964421805.1 uncultured Woeseiaceae bacterium | reverse complement strand
GACAACAAGTAAATTCTGGCCGCATTGCCAATAAGGTTTTCCCTTTGTCCGTAAACCCCGGCGACATCGAGCACGACGCCGCGCCCCGCACTCAGGCGGAGCGCTCCGCGCAATCCGATGCCGCGATGATCGAGGCGGCGAAGGCGCTCATTCTCGAGCGTGGCACCGAGAAGACCACGCTGCAGCTCATCGGCGAGCGTGCCGGCTACAGCCGCGGGCTGGCCTCCTACCGCTTCGGCACCAAATCCGGTCTGTTCCAGGCTGTCGGCAAGTCCGTCTTGAGGCACTGGATGAGCCACCTGGACCGCGCGGTGGACGGCCGGGTGGGAGTCGAGGCGATGTGCTCGGCCGCCGAGGCCTACCGCCGCTTCATCGAGAAGTGGCCGGACGAGATCCGGGTGCTGCATATCCTGCTGTGCGAGGCCGCCAGCCCGCGCTCCGAGTTCCGCCAGATTGCCGACGAGAGTTACGAGCGCCAGCGCGAGGACGTCGCGGGCTGGGTGCGCCGCGGCATGGAGCAGGGCACCGTGCGTGCCGATGCCGATCCCCGGAGCGAAGGCGCCCGCTACGTCGCCTACATCTCCGGCATGACCTATCTGTGGCTGATCAGTCCCGGCGCGATCGACTGGCAGAAGGTCAACGACGATTTCAAGAACCAGATACGCAATTCTCTTACCCCCTGAACGGGGCGCCTCATCAACCCAGCAACAGGAATCACGCAAATGGCAGACGCATACATCTTCGATCACGTCCGCAGCCCCCGCGGCCGCGGCAAGTCCAGCGGCTCGCTGCACCAGGTGACGCCCATCGAACTGCTGACCCAGGTGCTCGAGTCCATCCGGGACCGCAACGAACTGGACACGAGCAAGCTCGACGACGTGGTCATCGGCTGCGTCGCGCCGGTGGGCGAGCAGGGCTCCAACGTGGCCCGGGTGGCGGCGCTGAACGCCGACTACGCGGAGAGCGTGCCCGGCAAGCAGCTGAACCGCTTCTGCGCTTCCGGCCTGGATGCCGTGAACACCGCCGCCTCCCAGGTCATGGCCGGCCAGGCGGATCTGGCCATCGGCGGCGGACTGGAGAGCATGTCCCGGGTGCCGATGGGCTCGGACTCGGGTGCCATGGCGGCCGATCCCCAGGTGGCCTACAAGACCTATTTCGTGCCCCAGGGCATCGGCGCCGACCTGATCGCCACCAAGTATGGCTTCTCCCGTGACGACGTGGACGCCTACGCGGTCGAGAGCCAGAAGCGGGCGGCGAACGCGTGGGAGAAGGGTTACTTCAAGAACTCCATCGTGCCCATCAAGGACACGCTGGGCATGACCCTGCTGGACCGCGACGAGCACGTCCGCCCGGGCACCACCGTCGAGGGACTGGGCGAGCTCAGGCCCGCCTTCGTGATCCCCGGCGAGCAGGCGGGTTTCGATGCGGTGGCCCTGCAGCGTTATCCGGAAGTCGAGGCCATCAACCACGTGCATACCGGCGGTAATTCCAGCGGCATCGTCGACG
>CAYQZN010000503.1:0-1514 GCA_964421805.1 uncultured Woeseiaceae bacterium | reverse complement strand
GTCTTCATCTGCCGCTCGATGGCCGAGATCAGCGCCGGATGGTCGTAGCCGAGTGCCGTCACGGCATGGCCGCCGTAGAAGTCCAGGATCTCCCGGCCGTCCGCCGTCTGCAGGTAGACGCCGTGGGCGCTGACCGGCTCGATGGCCAGGTGGGGGTACACCGGCAGGGTGCAGGCGGCCTCGACGGCGGCGGCGGTGCGGTTCGCGTCCGGAGTGGTATCCGGGTTCGTATCCGGGTTCGTGTCCATGGGCGCCCTCATATCCAGCCCGGGGCCGGCTGCGTGAGCCCGGCGGTCTCCGGCAGCGACCACAGGCGGTTCATCCATTGCATGGCGCCGCCGGCGGCGCCCTTCAGCAGGTTGTCGATGACGACGAACACGGCGGCCGTGGACCCGTCCGCGGCCACACCGATGTGGGCATAGTTGCTGCCGGCCACGTCCTTCACCCTGGGCGTGCCGTCGATCACGCGCACGAAGGGCGCGTCCCGGTAATAGTCGGTCAGGGCGGCGGCGAGCGCGTCCCGGTCGGCGCCGGCGGCCAGCGGCGCCTGCAGGGTGGAGTGGATGCCGCGGGCGAACGGCCCGGAGTGGGGCACGAAGCTGAAGCTGGCGGCGACCCCGCTGGCCGCCTCGGACAGTGCCGCGATCTCCGGCGCGTGCCGGTGCGCCAGCGGCTTGTAGGCGAACAGGTTGCTGTGGCGTTCCGGATGATGGGTGGTCGCCGTGGGGCTGCGGCCCGAACCGGTGCTGCCGGTGATGCCTGCCACGAACACGGTGGGGTGGATCAGGCCGGCGGCGAGCAGCGGCACCGCTCCGAGCAGCACCGAGGTGGCGAAGCAGCCGGGATGCGCCGCGTGATCCGTGTCCGTCGCGGCCAGCTGCTCGGGCACCGCGCAGCGGAACGCGTCGAAGAGTTCGGGCGCGCCGTGGTCCTGGCCGTACACCGCCTCGAATGCCGCGCGGGCGGGGAAACGGAAATCGGCCGAGGCGTCCACGATGTGCAGGCGGCTGCCTGCGCTCTCGGCGTCCACGAGCAGTTGCGCCAGCATCGGCGCCGAGGCGCCGTGGGGCGCCGCGGAGAACACGGCCAGCTCTTCATGCCGCTGCAACAGCGCCGCCACGTCCTCTGCGCCGACGAATGCGGCGTCTCCGTAGGCGGCACCGAGCTGGGGGAACGTAGCTGCGATCGGCTCGCCGGCGCGGCTGCCGGAGACGGCGGCGGCCAGCGTCAGATTCGGATGGCCGGTGAGCAGGCGCAGGAACTCGCCCGCCACGTAGCCCGTGCCGCCGAGCACCAGCGTCGGGATTGTCGCGTCCGGGCTTGTCGTGACCGCCCGGGCGTTCATCGGCGCTCTCCGCCGAGGCCGACGTGGCCTGCCACCAGGTCGCCGAGGCGCACGCCGTCGGTCAGCGCGTTGATGGCCTCGACGCCCAGGTCCTGGACGATCATGTCGATGCCCACCGCGTTGTCCGTGGCCGGGCCCGTGACCACCACCGGCTCGATGCCGTGGGTCT
>CAYQZN010000502.1:0-1528 GCA_964421805.1 uncultured Woeseiaceae bacterium | reverse complement strand
GGCGGCGGAGCTGCGCCGCGGCTCCACCTGGCGGCTGGTGAAGCTGGACATCGAGAGCAACAAGCCCGCCCATCATTCCTACATCTACGACTCGCGCAAGAAACAGGCGGGCTTCGTGACCTCCGCGGCCTGGTCGCCTGTGGCGAAGGCGAATATCGCGCTCGCGAGCGTGCAGCGGCCGGCCGGCGAGCCGGGCGGCCGGCTGTTCGCGGAGATCTACTACCAGCGCGAGATGCACTGGTCGCGCAAGATGGCGGCCGCCACGGTCGTGGAGAAGCCGTTCTGGGACCCGCCGCGCCGGCGCCAGACACCGCCCGCCGATTACTGAGTCGCCGCAGCTTGCGCTATCGTTACTACATCTGCGACGTCTTCACCGACACGCCGTTCGGCGGTAACCCGCTGGCCGTCCTGCCGGACGCGCGAGGCCTCGACACCGGACGCATGCAGCAGATCGCCCGCGAATTCAACTTCTCGGAGACGAGCTTCGTCTTTCCGCCGGAGGCCGGCGGCGACCGCCACGTCCGCATATTCACGCCGAAGGTCGAGGTGCCGTTCGCCGGCCATCCGAATATCGGCACCGCGTTCGTGCTGGCCGCAAGCGGCGAGCTGGACGGCCGGGAATCGGTCCGGTTCGAGGAGGCGGCCGGGGAGGTACGCGTCAGTATCGATCGACGCGCCGGCGCCGACGGCGGCATAAGCTGCGAACTCGAGGCGCCGGAGCCGCTGACGCTGTCGGAACCCGCCGCCGTCGAGCTGGTCGCCGGCGCGCTCTCGCTGGAGCCCGAGGATCTCGTCACGGAGACCCATCTGCCACAGGCGGCCTCGGTCGGCCTGCCGTTCCTGATGGTCGAGCTGCCGGACGCGGCCACGCTGGCCCGGGCGCGCATCGATGCGGAGATGTTCGAGGCAATCGCCGAGGCGGGGCTGCCGCCGGACATCCACATGTACGTCCGCAGTCATGACGAGTACGACATCCGCGCGCGCATGTTCGCGCCGCTGGACGGCGTGCCGGAAGACCCGGCGACGGGCAGCGCCAACTGCGCGCTGGCCGGGCTGCTGGCCCACTACGCGCCCGGCGACGACTGCGATCTGAGCTGGCGCATCCTGCAGGGTGCGGAGATGGGGCGCCCGAGCATGCTCGAGGCCCGTGCGGTAAAACGGGACGGACGCGTGACCGGCGCCTGGATCGGCGGCGGCGCCGTGATGTTCGCCGAAGGCTGGCTGGATATCGGCTGAAGCGGCGGCCTCGCCGGTCTGCTCGATCTAGTCGGCCCGGTCGACGTTGCCGAGGCCGAACACTTTTCGTGCGTTGCCGCGCAGGAAGCGCTCCTCCGCCTCCGCGTCCAGGCCGAGGGCGTCGAAGTCCTCCAGACACTGCGCCGGGGTCAGCATGGGGTAGTTGCTGCCGAACAGCACCTTCTTGGCGCCGCGCCCGCGCAGGAACTCGACGAAATCCGCCGGATAGCGGTTGGTCTTGTAGGCGGAGGTATCGATGTAGACGTTGGGGAACTTGGTGGCCAGGGAGATG
>CAYQZN010000501.1:0-1530 GCA_964421805.1 uncultured Woeseiaceae bacterium | reverse complement strand
GGGCAAGTGACTGGCGACCGAGACTCTCCGAGCAATCGTGAAACGGACCCTATAACGGGGTGTGGAGCCAGCTACGGTGGAACGCTATTCGATAATCACATGTCCGGAATGCGGCCATGCCAGATCCCGTGCCCACCGGTTCAGATGGGTGAGAGTTGCTGCAGATAGCGAGCCGTGGCCGGCAATCATCCGCAACCCAAAGCGGACGTTGCGACGTCAGAGCATTGATTGGGGTTTGGCTGCTGCAAAGGAAAAGGAATGGAATCTATAGCTCGTCGTCGTGTACTGAAGTTTCTCGCGGCAAGTCCTTTGCTTGGATATACCGCGGCAGGAAGTTTGCTGGCTGAAGAGTCGCTGGATGCGATTCAGCTGCCGGATTTCCTGATAAAGTCGCCTGAGAAAGCGCTGGACGTATTTGACTTCCATGCCGTTGCAAAACACAAGTTGCCGCCGGCACATTACGGTTATCTGGCAACTGGCACCGACGGTAATGAAACACTGTCCGCCAATCGGCGTGCCTTCAAGAACCTGTACCTTCGGTCGATGCGAATGGCCGATACGAGCAACGTCAGCTTGGGGACGACATTGCTGGGTGAGCAGCTGGGCTCTCCGATAGTGCTCGCTCCGGTTGGCAGTCAGGCTGCCTTTCATCCTGACGCAGAACTCGCAACCGCGCGAGCGGCCAAAGCACAGGGACATCTGCAAATTCTGTCGAATGTCACGTCGAACCCTATCGAGGATGTCATCGCAGCGCGCGGACAGCCGGTCTGGTTTCAGCTCTATCCAACCAATAAGTGGGATACGGCAAAGATGATGTTGGAGCGCGCAGAAAAAGCTGGTTCGCGTGTCGTTGTGTTGACCGTTGATCTCAACTCATCCAGTAATCGCGTACTTCTTGGTCAGTTCATACGTACAGACGATCGTGACTGCTCGTCGTGTCACGGAACGGGAGGCGCTGAAGACTTCGTGCGCATGAATCCAATGTACAGCAGATCCAGCGTTACCTTCGCCGATTTTGACACGTCGGACATGACCTGGGACTACCTGGAGAAAATCCGGAGGGTCACTTCGATGAAAATCGTTGTCAAAGGAATCGTCACCCGCGAAGATGCTGCAAGCGCTGTCGAGGCTGGTGCGGACGCCGTCTACGTTTCCAATCATGGAGGTCGTGCCGAGGCAAGCGGTTGGGGTGCCATCGAAAGTCTGCCTGAAGTGGTTGCTGCAGTAGGCGGTCGTGTTCCGGTAATGGTCGACAGCGGCTTTCGACGTGGAACCGATATCTTCAAGGCCCTGGCGCTCGGCGCAGACTCGGTTTGCATTGGCCGTGCCTACATTTGGGCGTTGGCAGCCTTCGGTCAACCCGGTGTCGAGAAGGTTCTTGAAATGTTGAATGCCGAGCTATCGATGGTGATGGGGCAAATGGGCGCAAGCAGCGTTGCCGACATAAGTCCGCAACATATTGGCGTCCGAGGGTAGACATTCGACCTGGCCGCCCGCGAACATCTTCTTCTGGCCGCAAAGCGACCATTC
>CAYQZN010000500.1:0-1532 GCA_964421805.1 uncultured Woeseiaceae bacterium | reverse complement strand
AGATGCTGTTCTCGGCCGCCGGCCTGGCGACGCCGCCCTGGCGGACGGTGCGCAGCGAGGCCGGGCTCGAGGAGGCGCTCGCGGCCCTGGACCTGCCGCTGATCGTCAAGCCCGCAGGGCAGGGCTCCAGCGTCGGCATGCGCCGCGTGGAGAGCCCCGCCGAACTCGCGGCCGCGTGGGCCGCAGCGGCGGACTACGACGACGAGGTGATCGTCGAGGAATGGGTGGACGGCGAGGAGTTCACGGTGGCCGTGCTGCAGGGGGCCGCGCTGCCGTCCATCCGCATCGAGACGCCGCGGGTCTTCTACGACTACGCGGCCAAGTACGAGTCCGGCGATACCCGCTACCACTGCCCCGGCACCGACGAGCCCGCACTCGAGCAGGACCTGCACCGCCAGGCGCTGGCCGCCTTCCGGGCGCTGGGCTGCAGCGGCTGGGGCCGCGTGGACTTCATGGTGGGCGCCGACCGCGCGCCCCAGCTGCTCGAGATCAACACGGTGCCCGGGATGACCGGCCAGAGCCTCGTGCCCATGGCCGCCGCCGGGGCGGACATCGACTTCTCCACGCTGTGCTGGCGCATCCTCGAGACGAGCATGGCCGAGCTGCCGGCCGTGGAGATACGGAGGTCGGTCAATGGCGCGTAAACAGGCGAAGCGCAGAAAGGCGCCGCGGCAGAAGCCGGCCGTGCAGCTGAAGCTGCCGCAGCTATCGCAGATTCCCGTTACCGGGATTCTGACGGCGTTGTGCGCGCTGGCGCTGATCGGTGCCACCTATCAGTTGAGCGCGCTCGCGCTCGACCGGCCGATCCGCGCCGTCACCATCGATGCGCCGTTTCAGCGGGTGACCGAAGCCCGCATCGAGGAGGCGATCGCCGGCGGGGGCGAAGGACTCCGGGACGGTTTCCTGAGCGCCGATCTCGGCGCGATGCGCCGCCGCCTCGAGGCGCTGGCCTGGGTGGACGCGGCCACCGTGCGGCGCGAGTGGCCGGACGAACTCCGGGTGGCCGTGAGCGAGCAGGTCCCTGCGGCGCGCTGGGGCGAGAGCGGGCTGCTGAACGTGCGCGGCGAGCTGTTCCTCTCCGATGCGCGACACATCCCTGCGGAGCTGCCCCGGCTGTCCGGGCCCGAGGGCAGCGCGGCCCGGGTGGCTTCGCGCTATCTCGCGGTGCGCGGTCCGCTGATCGAGGCCGGCCTGGATCTGGCCGCCGTCCGGCTGGATGCCCGCGGCGCCTGGCAGCTGACGCTCACCAACGGCATCCAGGTCCGCCTCGGCCGCAGGGCGGTGGACGAGCGCCTGGCGCTGTTTCTGGAGACGGTCGTCGACATGGTCGCGGCCAGGGAGGGAGACATCACCTATATCGACATGCGCTACTCGAACGGCTTCTCCATCGGCTGGAAGGAAGCGGCGTGGGCGAGTCGGGACACGGACGAGTCGCCGGTCGTGGCGGCCAAGGGGGCGGGCTAGATGTCCAGGAAGGCGGACAAGAACCTCATCGTCGGACTGGATATCGGCACCTCGAAGGTGGTGGCGAT
>CAYQZN010000499.1:0-1546 GCA_964421805.1 uncultured Woeseiaceae bacterium | reverse complement strand
CCCAGCCGGCGTCGCCGCCGGACCACAGGATCATGTCCAGGAAAGACCAGCTCTCGCCGCGCGAGTAGTAATGGGTGCCGGGGCAGAAACCCGGGCAGCCGGCCTCGTGGGCCACCTTCCACGTGGGCCGCACGAAGCGCTCCAGCATCCCCTGTTCCCGGTCCTCGTCGGCCGGCGTGTTGAAGTCGCCCGCGGCGAAGGCGGGGCGGCCGGCGGGCAGTGCCTGGCGCAGCTGCGCCAGGAAACGGTAGGCCTGCACGCGCATCTCGTAGGGATGATACGGCGCCGGGAAATGCGCCGAGTAGCCGGTCAGCAGCGTGCCGTCCGGCAGGCGGAACGTCGCCTCCAGGATGCCTCGCGTATCGGCGATGCGCTCCTCCGGGAAACCGCGGAACGGGATGGCATGCAATTCGGGTTCGCCGACTGACTCCAGCCGGCTCAGGAAGGCCACGTCGATGCCGCGATTATCCGCGCCCTCGATCAGGATGGCCGGCCGATAACCGGCCTCCTGCAGGTAGTCGGTGCGCAGCCGCTCGAGGATGCGGATGTTCTCCACCTCCTGCAGCGCCACGATATCCGGACCCCTGCCGTCTTCCACCTGCAGGATGGCCGCAGCCACCGCGGCGAGCTTGCGCTCCACCACGGTCTCGTCCCAGTCCCAGTTCAGGCACTGGTCGCGCCAATACGGGTTGTCGATCTTCGCGCAGGCCGCGCGATGGCCCTGATTGCGCTTCGCCTCGATGGGCAGGTAGGTGCGGTCGTCCTTGCCCGGATCGTCCTCGGCATCGAACAGGTTCTCGACGTTGAAGGTCATCAGCGTCACGGTCTCCGCCGGCGGCGCGGAGGCCGGTGCGCCCGCCTCGCCGGCAGGTTGGGCGCAGGCCTGCAGCAGCAGGGCGACGGCGGCGAGGGCCAGAATGCCGAATTCAGTCGGCCTGCGGTTCGGGATCGAATCTGAGCAGCGGTGCATGTCTTCCTTCCGCGGTGATGAACAGGGAGCGGCCGCGCTCGTCGAAAGCGACGGCCTCGGCGATCGGAATCAGCGGCATGCCGAGCGGCAGCGGCTCGCGCGCCAGCGCGTCGGCCCAGGTCTCGGCCGGCCGCCGCGGATAATAATAGACATCGGCGTACGTGAGTATGGCCAAGGCGCTGGCGTCGGCGGCGATGTCCATGCCCGTGGGCTGCCAGTGGTAGGGCACCGCCGCTGCCAGCAGCCCCACCGCCTCCTCCCGGGCCGGCAGGCTGTCGACGCCCGTCACGAGCGTGGAGGTGAGCACTCCGGCCGATGCAGGGGGGCGCAGCGGCAGCGCATGCAATTCCGCCGGTTCGGTCCGCTTGGTCAGTACGTATATGCGGCCGGCGTCGCCGTCCACGGCAACGGACTCGGCGTCGTGGGGCCCGTCCGGATAGGTGTAGCGCACGGTCCAGGCGGCCGCGACCTCACCGCCGGCCGCCGGGTCCGGCTCCGGCACGACGTACAGGGTCAGATGCTCCCGGATGCCGCCGTTGTCGCCGATGTCGGCGACGAGCAGCCAGGACGAACCCT
>CAYQZN010000498.1:0-1548 GCA_964421805.1 uncultured Woeseiaceae bacterium | reverse complement strand
CGGCGCGGAGGGCAGGCGCGCCGCAGCTTCCCGGAACGGCGCCAGGCGCGGTTCCTCGATGCCGCTCAGACGGGCCTCCTGCAGCCAGCGCTCCGCGGCTGCGCGGTCGCCGGCCTCCACAGACTCGCGTATGCGCGTGATGAGAGCGGTGCGCAGGAAGGCCATGCCCTGGCGCCCGGCGATGCTCTCGCTGTCCTGGGCGAGCACTGCCCGGTAGTAGTAGCGGGCGCTGTCGGCGGCGGGCTCGACGAGTTGCCCCTGCAGGAGGCGCTGATTGCCGAGTTCGAGCAACAGCGTGCGGCCGCGGTTGTCCGCGGCTGCCAGGATCGACTCGCGCCTCGCCTCCACCTCAGGGCTGCGGCCCGGCAGGAGGGCGGCGGCCTCGTCCAGCACCCCCATGGCCCCGTCGGTGTCGCCGGCGGCAGCCAGTTCCCCGGCCCGCGCAAGCAGCCGGTCCCGTTCCGCTCCGGCGAGACGGCTGTCTATATCCTCGAGGCCGGGTGCGGCCGGGAAGCTAGCGCGAATCACGCTGCGTGCGGCGCGGGCTTCGCCGGGGCGGCCGGCATCCAGTGCCGCCGCGACGGTGGCGATTGCCTCGGCGACCACCTGTTCGACCTCCGCGGCAAGGGCCGCGTCGTCCGGCGCCTCTGCGAGCGCGGTGGCGTAGAGTGCGAGCGCGCCGTCTGCACCGGGCGCGAGCAGTCGGCCCGCCGCTACGGCGGCCCTGGCACGCTGCAGATCGCGATTGACGGGCGGCGGGGGCGGCGGCTCGGATCGGACCGCCTCGTCCGGGTCTGCGGCGCTCTCCAGCGCCGGCGCGTCAGCCGATGTCGCGGCCGCCGATGGTGCCGCGCCGTCATCCGGACCGCCGGTCACCGACCAGATGCCGCCGGCCGCGACGAGCGCGAGCAGCGCGCCCGCGCCGGCGAGCAGCGCCGGACGCGAGAGACGCCCGCCGCCGGCTTTCTCCGGCGCTTCGTCCTTTGGCTGCCTGTCTTCCGGCGCCTTGGCTTGCGGTTCCTTGCGGCGAACCTTCGGCTTCGCTTCGGCGGGTGGGGGCGTCTCCGGCCGGAGCAGGGTGCGCGTGGCCGGCACCTCCTCGCTCAGCACCACTTCCTCGGCACCCTCGAAGTCCGCGATGGTGGGCTCGAGACGCGCGGCCGGTGCCGGCGGCGCGGCGGCCGGCGCGGCCGGCTTTGCCTTCTCCTGCGCCCGCCGGATGGCCGCCTCGATGGCGAGCCGCGCACGCCCCGGGGATATGGGCTTCAGGAGGAAGCGGTAGACCATGCCGCTGTTGATCAGGTCCATGAGCTGGTCGCCGTCGTCCCGGCGGCCGGCGACTATGGTCACGAGGCCGGGCTGACGGTTGCGCAGCCGGGTCGTGATCGCCTCCACGTCCCGGGGGGCGACGGCGGCGTCGGTGACCAGGACCGCACTGGTGGCGTCGCCGATGAGTTCTGCGGCGGCGCGCAGATCGTCCACGGCGTGGACCGGCTGGCGGGGCGAGAGTGCCTGACGGATGGTATCCAGGAACACCTCGTCCTTGCT
>CAYQZN010000497.1:0-1553 GCA_964421805.1 uncultured Woeseiaceae bacterium | reverse complement strand
TCTCGAGGTCCAGGATGCTGGTGAGCATGCGCCGGTAGCGCCGCGAGATCATCGCACCGGCCTCGTTGACCACCGTGCGCAGCTCCTCGCTGCTGAGCGAATGGGACTGCACGTCGTCGTGACGGACGCCGAACAGGCGCAACACGGCGTTGGCCAGCAGGTTGGTGACCCAGACGAACGGGTACAGCACGCGCAGCAGGGGGTAGTAGATGAAGGCCGCGGGCAGCGCCACCCGCTCCGGGTGCAGCGCGGCCAGGGTCTTCGGCGCCACCTCCGCGAAGATCAGGATCACCAGCGTCAGCAGGCCGGTGCCGATGGCGATGGCTGCCTCGCCGCCGAGACGCAGCGAGATGAGTGTCACGAGCGAGGCGGCCGAGATGTTGACCAGATTATTGCCGAGGAGGATAAGACCGATCAGGCGGTCCGGCCGGCGCAGCAATGCCTCGGCGAGCCGCGCGCCCCGATGGCCGGAGCGGGCGCGATGTCGCAGGCGGTAGCGGTTGAGGCTCATGAGAGCCGTCTCGGTGCCCGAGAAGAATGCCGACAGGATCAGCAGAAGAGCGAGCAGGCCGAACAGGTAGCCCATAGGTTGGTCTACGGTCAAAGAGGGGGCACCCCGTCTCCTTTCAACTTGGTAGCCGGCAGTTGACCAACAGGGCAGCGTCGCTGTCAAGCACAGGGGCCGCGGCCCGGCGCGCCGGCACGATCAGCCCCAGGGCCGGTGGAGGATGTATTCGAGGACGATCTTGCTGCCGTAGTAGGCCAGCACCAGCGTGAAGAAACCGCCGAGATAGAGATAGATGGCGCGCCGCCCGCGCCAGCCGGCGAGCTGGCGCCCGATCAGCAGCACGCCGAACAGGCCCAGGGCGATGAACGAGAGCACGCTTTTGTGCAGGAGGTGCTGGGCGAACAGGTTCTCGACACGCACCAGACCGCTGAAAACTGCCAGCAACAGGCAGAGGAAACCGGCCGTGGCCACGCCGTAGAGCAGCGACTCCATGGTCTCCAGGGGGGGCATCAGCCGTGTGTAGAGCCCCATCTTCGCCTTGCGCAGCAGGCGGTCCTGGTGCAGCGCGGCGAAGGCCAGCACCGCACCCACCGCGAGCAGACTGTAGGCGAACATCGACAGCATCACGTGGGTGCGCAGCTGCCAGGTGAGGCTGGATGTGACGTTGGCCTCGTTGCTGAAGCTGGTGCCCAGAGCGGCGATGCCCGCGACCAGGAACAGCATGGCCGAAAGGCCGCGCAGGCGCTCCCTCAGCGCGGCGAGCGTGGCCAGTATGGCGACCTGCCAGCCGGCGAGAGACGTCATGCTGAAGATGCTGAGCCGCAGTGCGTCCCCGGCCAGGATCTCCCGTGCCAGCAGCTGCTCGTGGGCCACCAGCCCGGCCAGCGCCAGCGGCAGAGAGAGCCAGAACAGAGCCTCGTGCCGATGCTCGTATTTCGGCATCTGGCCGGCCGCCAGCAGGCAGCCTGCACCGGCGTACAAGGCGAGAACTGTGATTTGAAACACGGAAACCCTGGGAGGCGTCAAATAGGTTTAGAAGCACCGA